>JAYVPO010000208.1:0-11909 GCA_043757325.1 bacterium | reverse complement strand
AGCGCGGCGCAGGCCGTTGGATTGGAAAATGTTAATTTTAGGGGCCAAGACTGCGATGTTGCGGACCGTGAGATAATTAGTACCGTGCTTGACATTGTGCTCGCCATAAATCTTTCGAGTTGCGGTTTCTGTAATGATTTCCTTTATACCGCGATCTAAAGGGAACAAGCCATTAACATAATCCATCTCGGCTACCGCCGAACGCGCTTTTAAGAATAATAAATGTCGCTCGGGAACTGTAAAACCACCGTTTGCAACGTGCCCAAGCGAATCTATCAATATCGTTAGAGCTTTGAATTTTATTTCTTCTAGATCCAGGTGATATTCAAAACTGTACTGCTGGATTGGGTTCAAGTTGGTCATGCCTTTTAATCCATCAATAGCCTTTATAGTCGCAGCTCGTTGATTGTGCATTGCCACTAAACTTGGTAGATCAAATGGCAAGTCACCTCGAATTATTTTGAGGGCTTGCATTATTTCGCCACTTTTAAGATTTTCTGGGCGGATGCCAAGTCCCTTGACGTCTAGCACCCCAATTTTTTCACCACTCGCCAAAATAAAAGGCAGGTTGCCTGCGCGTTCATAACTTTCTTGACGATAAATGCGTCTAGGATGTTGACTTGGCTTAAAGCCGGGCATAAATTCGAAAAAAAGGCCTTCACCTTTTAGCTGAGTACTAGATAAAACGCTGAAACTTCGCTTTAAAACGATGTCAATTTCAGCATTTGATTTGGTCTTCAAAAAATCGTAATTTTGACGCAAGAAATCATAATCCGCGTAGGCAACATCAGATTCAACTTCTACTCCCATATCGCTCGACCGAAACAGTATTTCGTCGAGATTACGAGGATTAATTGATAAAGCTGGACCGGCCTGCAGGTTAAATGCAGAAAATAGCAATATTGGTATTATGGTCTTCATACAAGTACCAAAAAGTTAAGAGTGATGACTTAACATTTTAAAGTGTTCTAATCAACGTTAGATCCACTTGTGAGCATTACTAGGGTTCCTAGCTTATTTAACAGAAAATACAACAGGTTCCGGAATTTCATTCTGCTGATACAAATATTGATCCGCTCCAGAAGATTCTTGGATCTTCACATTATCGAGTAAAAAAGCGAGATCTTGCCGCGCTTTCGAAAGTGGATAATCAGACTCAGCCATTTGACGGCCCACTAATCTTACAAGCTTGTTCAAATTCTGATCCGCAATAATTGAAGTGTAAAGCTGTTTGTAAATTTTCGGATCGGAACACAATACTTTATAATAAGCGTCGTCTCCTGATTTCCAGAAAACATAATCAGAAATCAATCCGCGCCCTTTAAAATCGTTTAAAATCGCGTTGATTGAATTAAATTTCTCGGTCAAATAAATATTTGCATCCTCGAGGCTATTCTGATGCAGCAATGAAAGCTGTTGCACCGCTTCGAGCATAGCAAAGTCAATTCGTTCCAGAGCCGCTTGGTTATCAAAAAGCTTTTCGCGACGCACGGCTAATTCTGTCAAGCTTTCAAATAATTTCTGCATCCGTGGGAGTTGTTTTTGAATAGAAACATAACCTTTCGCACCTAAGTTTCTGATATCAAAATGCAGAACCATTCCTGTTCCATGTTTCTGATCAAAATTTGCCTCGGCGTTAGGATTACTAAAAGCATAGTGCGGTTTTAAAGCATCAAAAATATTGAGCTGCAAGATATATCGTTGTAAAAATGTGTTGGTATCTTCCAAATTTCGATCGAGCAAGGTTGCCAACTTTTGCAGCGTCTGACTATAGATTGAAGAAATTGGCGTAAGATTTTTGTTCTTTCGGGCTTGTGAAAAAATTGCGGTTGCAAAGTTTTCATCATCCATGAGAGATGACACCTTTTGATAATTTGTAAAAACTTCACGAAAAGACACAATAAATCTTTGAATGGTACCTATCTCCACCGTACGGGCAGGATCGTCTCCAATTGATCGCGCCGCGAAAATAGCCCCCGCCCTAGTAGGGCCAATTCCCAATTTGTATTTTTCAGACATCCATTTTGCAAATTTTTCCAATGACCCAAAATAACGCACCAAATCTGGGACAATCAAATCGCGAATTTCAAAAGGTGTAACCGCAATGGTTGGAGTGCCGCTAAAATCAATTTTATAAAAGTGATCGCGTAGCGAATTAAAATTAAGATAGGCGTCAATTTCTTTCGGATTTAATGGGTCTTTTAAAAATTCCAGAAATAATTTCGTCGCCTTTTTATGCGCATCGCTGAAAACATCGGCAACCAGGCGAAAATCTTGTTCATTAGAATTGTAGAACATCAAATGCATTTCTTTTGGGAATGGCACACTGGCATTTGCAAAAACCATTCGTGTGCTAAGAGCCTGTGGGTTGGAACGTAGTTGATCGAAAATAAGTGCGTGGAAAATTTCTGCTAAAACCTGAGATTTTAATGTTGCTCCATTAAAAACCGAATCGTTTAAAGGTTTAATGGCCCCTAAAAATGTTCCCATCACAATAAAGGGCGAACTAACAGAAGCCGTTTGCGGAAGGCGTTTTTCGTCATTAAAATAATACGCTAAAATACTTTGCGCCGTTAAACACGAAAGTGGATTTCGCGATTCGGCGAATACTGGAACAGAGTAAAATTTCAAAATACTGCATAAACAAAACAACGCAATGAAAAAACTTTTAATCATGTTTTTATTTTAACATATTATGGACGACTCTTAACGTGGAAAAATATAAAAAATATCATCATATGTGAAGTTTGGAGAAGGGTTGGAAAACTCGCTCCCGCTGTAGGCTACAACTACCGGGTAGAGTGCATTGTTTTGAGCCCTAGACGCCAAGGAGTTGTCATACCCCAATTTTCTAAACACCTGATCTCGCAGGGAGGCAACAGTGGTGGATTTTATTACCAAATTAATCGCGTAAGACCCTAAAGGAGATGCCGAATAACTAAGCCCAACTGGCTGAATCATTGAACCTGAAGTGGGTAAAGTTTTCAAAATTAAATCTCGGATGGCTAACCGAGGCTTTATCTTCTTCAGCTCGCGCCACTCGTCTGTAGAAAACAACGGTAGAATGACTTTTCTTTTGGCCGAAAAAGATAAATCGAAATAATTCGCAAAAAACGCCTTTAAGTTATCGGATTTATCAAAATCCATTTCAAAACCAGCATACAGATCTTTAGTGATTAAATTCTCATCGCGAAACACATCCTCGCCATCTATCTGTGGCCGAATATTATTTATATCAAATTCATAAGTACCAACGTTCATTTCAACAACTTCATGAACGGTATCTCGATTCTGAGAATGAAATGCGTTGTCTCCAAACGGCACTACCGTAGGAATACCGCGTTGCTGCATAATCATTTTAAGCCTTGCCAAAATATCCTGACGCTTTTCATCTGCACCCTGCAAATCGGACGTTACTAAATCCAAACCACCCAAGCTCGCACGATGGCGAATATTTGCAGAGTGCACGGTGATATCGGCCGGATTAAATACTACTGCGGTAATTTTGTAACCACGGCGCATCGCTTGATCGAAATAATCCACGCGATTTGCATCGATATTCATGCCATCCAAAACAAAGTCTCTGCGGTCTTTCAAGGCTTCGTCAAATAATTCCTTCACTCGTCCGAACACAAGCCGCGGAGGCAACGAAAAGACGTGATCAGGAAGCGTCGAATCCACGCGCACTAATCGACCGTCTCTTAGCCTGAGCAATTGACCGCTCAAGCTCATTTTATTTAATATCTCCACTCTAATAAGGTCTGGATTAGCAACCTTCCAACCAAAAAAACTGGCTGCAGATGTTAAAAAAGTCTTCCCGCTGCCTGGAATCCCGATCGGTACTATAAGTCGGGGCGGGTCATTTGCTCGGCGTGGGCTGAATAGTTTACCTATTGCTAAATGTGGGTTTGGTTTTGCTTGCAGTAAAAACGACTTCGCCACAAGCTGATCACAAAGTAGATTGGAATTATTCTGTTCAGCCTTCTGACCAGGCTCCGATAGCCCAGTAACACATCGCAAAAAAGCAGCTAATAAGCAGATTATTTTTAATGACTTAGGCTTCGGCGCCTGACTAAGTACCTGATCCGGAACCATTTTTGGCATCTCTTGCTTTAAGGGATATTCTTGGAATCTGGTATAATTAAAGAAACTTAAAATAAATCATCCTACAAGGAGTGTGTGTTGAATCCGCCCTATAGATACCAAATGTACGGACTTTGTCTATTTTTATTTATTGGTTTTGACTCTGCAGTTTGGGCGAGCAAAATCGGTTCAACTCAAAATTGCGCATATCTGGGTGAAAACTTTCTTGAATATGGCACTCCCTATGCAACTTCTATGACGATTGAACCCAGCCAAAATCCATTGCTTGCATTCGAACAGGTTGTCGATGAATTTAAAAAATGGATAAGTTCACGCCATGACGGTGCAAGACAGGCGTTCGCACAGGATACCGAGCAGAGTTTTTTAGGCGGTGGATTGTGGTCTGGCCAAAATTCTAACAAAGTCGATGTGTTTATTGAAACTATAAGTACGGAAAAACCCTTAAAATCTTGGGGTTTAAAGTTTAAGCATAACTGTGAGAACGAACTATGCCCGCGCCTAGCATGGGAAACTAACGTCGCTTTGACGCTTCTTGCCAGCGGGCGAATGAGCCTCTCTGTCACATTGTTCAAAGGTGCTTTAAAAGATAACATTCGCCCTTTTGACAAAGAAAATTTTAATTTCCAGACTCCCAATGTGGTTAAAACAATCCTTAGGGAATCCAAGCGATGGCAAACCTATTCCTACGAAACACCCTTGAAAATCGATCCCATTGTTCTACGCCCGGGGCAGGCTAATATTCTTCTCGATTTACTTTCAAGGAAACAGCAAGTTCCCATTATTCTTGTCATGCAGTCAGCAAATGGCAGGTATCCAATCGACGAAAGACAATTTGCTAACAATCTCGGCGGCACCGCAATTTTAATCTACGCTCCAAATTCAACCCGCGAAGAACTACTTGCTTTGGCCGGTACGCAAATCCAGCTGGAAGATAAGATGCGTATTTATTTCGGTACGCATTCGCAGGGTTTTTCCGCACAGGATAGCTACCGTGTTGACGAATTTTCGGCGCGCATCCGGCATGTAATAGTAGCACTTAAAAAACCCGTCGAAGATGGCGCAGAAAGTTTTGAACAAATTTTACAGACCAAGCGCTCGACGGAACTTGCCGAGAGGGCCATTGCTCCATTTAATAACGCCTCTGAAGTCGCTAATGCCGAATTGATGCAACAGATTACCGGACTCCTTGAGGAGATTAAAAAAAATGAAATTGAAAAACGCGAATTAATCGAATTACTCAAAACCGGAGATTCTGAATACCAATGGCTTAAAGAAAAGAACGAAGAAGACTTAGCAATCAAAGAAAAAATCATAGCTCAACTTCGAGAAAAAAAGACTGAAATGGCTCAGCTGACAGAATTTAACGCGCAGTTAAAACGCGAAATTTCTGATTTAAACAAGGCTCTCCTCAGTAAATCAAAGCCGGGCATCGACAAGTCGATGGCAAAATATCTGCTTAATCCAATTCGAACGCCGGTTCAGTTAGTCAACTTCTTCGAAGATAATTTTGGGGATAAAATTGCATTTACCGATCGCGCGAAAAAAAATGCACGCGACATGGAAAATGACTCTGCAGATTTTACGCAATTATGGGATTCGTTTATCATACTTTCAACAATTTACTATGATTTTAAGACGGGGGAATTGATGAAAAATGGCGGCGTTCCGGACAAAAAAGTTCAGGAGGCCATTGGGGCTGCTGGTTTTAGTTTAAAATACGCCGCAGACGAATCAGAACAGACCAAAAATAACGCAAAATTTAAAAACGACAGACGAGATGAGGTTAATGGAGAGACTATTTTTCCGTGGGAACATTTAAAAGGACGTCAGGTCAAATTTTCACGATTTTCGATTTATTTTATTTGGAACGAACGTCTCAAGAAAGTAGTCATATCGTCTTTCCCGGAGCATTTATCAAATTTCTCATCGAGCGGGTCGTGATTTTACGAGGTCAATTTTTCTGAGCGTGTAAAGTTTTCCAAGTTTATCGCGCACTTCCTCGGGCCTTAAATTGACTAGCGCTTTTACCGTAGCGGGCGATGCCAACGGAACTTTTACTGTGGGTTACAAAAACTTTTTCTCGTCTGATGCTAATAACTGTGCAAGTAATGCACCGGCTTTTGGATTTAAGTGATTTCACTGCCTCTTAATTAAATTCAATTGTTCGCGGTCAAAGAATTTGTTCTTCTGACCGCGATTTTTAAATTAAAAACTACAGATTTGTGGTGTTTTTGAAGCTCTCATTCGATTTTCAAACTTTACAATCGCAGATAAAAACAATCATAAGCTCAGTCCTAAACCAAAGCCTAGAAATGCATATTGATACGTAAGATTTTTCGCATCGTCTTCGTCGCCAGATTCAATCCGTCCACGTTCCACAAGATAAAAACCACTTATAGCAAATCGCTGGTAAAATTTTGCCTCTTCGACACCGTGGCCAAATCGGTAAATGTTTTCAACTCCTAATTGCTGCGCTCGAATCTTATTTGCACCTTTGTTAGCGCTTTCAAAATTATACCAAAACCGAGCGTACAAACTAGGCCACTTAAGCTCAACATTTGCGCCAATTCCGGAAGCTAATAAATTACTCAAATCAAACTGAGTCGCCGAAAAATTGCCGAAGTCGTCTGGCAGAAAAACCTCGGCAATAAAACTACTTTGACCAAATTTTGCAGAAAGGTTTAGATCCATTATTTCATTTGGTTTCCATATAGCTCCATTCAATCCGAGCGCAGCTTTTTTAGACGAAAATGAGCTGGTATTACCGTCGGAGGAAATATTATTTTTCAGAATCGATTGGTATTCGAAACGCGCACTTATGCGTTCATAAAGTGCATGTTGAATATTTAACTCAATCAGGCGCGCACCTTTAACCAGTGACTCGCCCTGCAGAATTTGCAATCCATAGCGAAGATTGACGAAATTCCTAAAGACAGTAGACCCTCTTCGTGGCTCATTCATTATAGCTATTTCTTCGAGACGTTTTTCCGCTTTCAATTTTAAAGCCGCTGGCCCAGCTTCATCATGAAACCAAACGTATTCCGTATGCTTTAAGAACGGAGAAATTTTATTTTTCGTCAATTTCCAAATAGATTGACCGGGTTGTTTTTCGTTTGCAGTAGGTCTATTGGCTGTGCCATATATCTGTGTTTGCCAAGCCTCGCCGTTGTATATTAACTCATAAAAAACCAGCGATTTTATGTTTTGAAGTATTTTTAAATCGACGTTGGGTGTGACGTAATTATTAAGTTCATTGAACTCTTTTTCACGCATGACACCCATTGCTGGAAGTTGATTTAATAACCCTACGACCACGGTTTTTATAAATTCTTCGTTTGCAAATAATTTTTCAAGATCTTGTTTTTTATAAGTGGCTATTGAAAGCTTAAGAGCAGACGAGTTTATTTTTTCTGGACCGGAATACGTAAGACTAAAAAGCAAGTCCTCGCCTATAATTTCAATTTGTAGCTGCCAGGAATTTTTTACCGATAAACCACTGACGATTCGGTCGTCTAAGCGGCATTGATAAGTATTAAATAAACCTACGCCCAATGGACCTGCACTAACCATCAAATTGTTCGCGAACAGAGGACAGTAAATTTTCCAAAATCTGATCGACTGTTCCTCGGACTCAGCTCTTAAATTAAAACCCGCTTCCTTGGTATTTAACTTCAAAGTAATCGAATCTGGGCGAAAGTCTGAAAAACCTTTTGTTTCAGACAAAAAAACAAAGAAAAAAAATAAAAACTTCATTGCGAATCTCAGACAATACATAACTTGATTATGACTATAATTTAAATTTTGGTTCTTGCCAACTCAGCGTCTTTTTGTTTTGACTGCGGTTAGATCCCACTTAGTTTTAGAATGACGTCATTTTTTTCGAACTGGTTGAAAATTTACTAAATCGCCGCAGACCCGCACAATTTGACAGGCGGTATTTTTCCAGATTGTCGTACGATGTTGATTTTGACACATTCACTGATCGGGCCGCGAAGCGAATGGAGTCGCCTGGCAAATCGATAAGACTTAATGCGTGCATCTGGGAGCGCAGATTGGTAGGGACGGTTGTCGGCATGACTTGAGTCTTCTAAATTGTGGAATTTATAAAATTTAAGTGCCGTTTTTTTTCTGCAATGATAATTTTTTTAAGTTATCCAGACTCAAACTGAGCGGCCAGTAGAACCATGCCAAAATTTTGAAGTGTCTAGACCGACAAGTCTTGGGGCGAAACCTTCGATAGCACCTCAAAATTTAATTAATGGTCACTAAGGTGTTATTAAAAATCTGATAAATTCCAGTTTTTAACAGAAAACTTGGCACTGAGCGCTCAAAATCGAAAATATTAAGTTGTGATGCTGCAAAAAGCTCCTGCAAAACGCGGATCTGCTCGACTCGAATAGAATTTCTTAAACTTACATCCATTTCCACTGGCACAGTCTGCGACCAGTCGAAGAAAAGCATTTTTACTTCCTGACCTGCCTGATGTTCTTGAGTGGCTCAAATCCACATACGGAGAACAAAATTGGAACGAATGGAATAATTGCAAATTTACACGAGACAGACGCTGAAAGCTGGAAAGTAAGATGGCGTGAGGACGGAATCAACAAACAGCGAACATTCAGGCGAAAAATCGATGCCCTCAACCTGCAAGCAAAGCTTTTCAACGGTGAAAAAAATCCAGTTCAAATGCGCGCAATAAGATTTGAGGAGTTTATTGAAATCTGGACGCGAAGACATTGCGAGATTAAAATCGAAAAGTCTACGGCCAAAGATTACGGCTACAAAGTTTCCAGCAGCATTCTACCGTAAGTTGAAGGTCCACACTCGGCGCTATCGATCAAGTTCATGTCAGTAAGTTTTGTGAATGGACGACAATTGATAAAAGGCATTAACCAGTCGCGGTTGAAAATTGCCTACCTGTTTTAAGTTGATCTCAACTCACTCATCATTCGCCACAAATTTTGGATCGTTTAGACGAAATGTCAAATATCACTCTGTGCACTACTCTTACTTTCGAAAAGCAATGGTGCTTACATAAGTCTCGACCACAAAATCTTCGCTGCCAGAGTTTGCAAATTGATGTCTAATTTGAGTCAGATCACTTTTCTTAAACTTTTTTTCGACATCGTTTTTCTGAGCTTGTGTTAAAAGTAAATTTTCCAAGTTTTTCATTTTGCTTTTAAAAGCAGATTTCTGAAATCCAGCGGCGGCGGTTGCATGGATACCAATGTCGATATTCTGGAAGCCAACTTCATTCATCAAATAGGGAACACGTTCACCGATAAAAGGATCAGCGCCTTTTTTTTGCATCATTTCTTGCCAAAACTTAATGTAGTCGTCGCGGTCTTTTTTTGCGGGATGCATTAATAAAAGTCTGTCATCCGGCTCATAAGAATAAATGCAACCACCTTTTTTCAAGACTCTGTTTGCGGCCATTAGTACATCACTTGCGATTTTAGATATTGACCATAGTACGAGTCGAATGACTACGAGATCAAACTCTCCGTCGTCAAAGTCCAAATCGTCTGCGGCCATCACAAAAAACCCGGCATTTTTATTTTTCGAAAAAGTTGAGCTAGCTTTCTGAATCGCCGCCTCACTGATGTCAATGTCGACATATTTGAGCTTAGGATTTAACTTTGTGTAAGTTGCTAAGTTTGCACCTGCGCCACAGCCTATCTCGAGACATCTTTTCGATTTTTTAATTAGTGGTATGACTCTTTGGTCAAAAAGTAAATCTGACTGCAGATTTAACCTTTGCAATTCTTTGCCAGAATCTCCAAGGACGTATGGATTTTTCATGCGCTAAATTCTTCCCAATTCCAACAAGGTTACTGGTACAATCTACTGCGTTTCATTTCATATTAAACCGAAAGTGAGAACTACATATATTGAGAAGTTGATCATTAATCCTTTATTGTTATTTCTGCCCATTGAATCGATTTTTCTGTAAAAAAATTGTCAAGGCTGGTTACAGATTTTTTAGCACTGCCGAGCGAGCTATCGCAAGTTATCGTTTTTTAATGCGTTCTCGAGAAATCGCATGTTTGCCATAAGGCAATTTTGACGTCTGTTTTCGAAAGTTTGGGTAACATTAGGCTAAAACCGCGCTACATCTATTCGCACGGGGAGGCGGTTTAAATCGGGATTGCGGTTTCTGCGGTAACTACACGCCGTCAAATGAGTTGGTCGACGTTATAAGAATCGCAACCGTATACAACTTTTTTGGAAAAACAATTTAGTTTAAACAGTGACTCTCAAACTTAAAAATATTAGCATAATGTATGAAGTTAATAAGCCGCTTTACTATTATTTTATCAGTACTTGCTCTTGCACATATTTACATCGCTATTTCATTTTATCTCGCATCTGGCTGGAATGGCGTGTGGTTTGCTGTGGCCAGTGTTTTTTTGATGGAGTTACTGATGCCAATACTCCAATTCAAAGGAGCTAGTTGGAGTAAATCAACGCCTCAACTCAGACCACTTTTGCGAGGACTGGAAATATTGTCTTTACTTGCTGTTGGCGGATTTTCTATTGTTTTCTTTTTTTCAGCGATTCGTGACTTTTTGCTCTTTACTGGTGGCTTCTTTTTTTCAGTTGAAAATCTTGCCGAATTCTCCATCATTTCAGTAAAACTTGAACTTTACCTCACCGCTGGGCTTATGATTATTGGGGTCTATCAGGCAGTCGTTGGACCTGGAGTGAAGCACGTTCAAATTCCTCTAAAAGGGCTGCCCAAAGAATTTGAAGGCTTTCGTATTGTGCAGATTTCTGATTTACACATCGGACCAACAATTCGAACCGCATACGTGCGCAATGTTGTCCAAATGGTAAATAACCTCAAAGGCGATATGGTTGCACTGACAGGTGATATCACAGACGGTTCGCCGGCTGAACTAAGCACTATTGCCAAAGATCTTAGTGAAATACAAGCTACGTTTGGCCGCTTTTTTGTGACAGGCAATCACGAGTACTATCATAATGCGCCGGCTTGGATCAAGCTTCATCGCGAATTCAACACAAGAGTTTTAATTAACGAAAATTACATTATTGAAAAGCAAGGCGTTGGCATTGCTATACTAGGAGTTACCGACGTAAGCAGTCATCATTTTGTTATGGATCATGTCTCAAGTCCCGAAAAAGCAGCGATCGGAGTGCCACAAGACATGATTAAAATTTTGCTTGCGCATCAACCCGCCAGTTATAAGGACGCGCAATTAGCCGGAGTTCATTTGCAGCTTTCCGGGCATACGCATTCCGGACAATTTTTCCCTTGGAGTTTAATAATTAGATATTTTCACGATTACTACCGTGGCCTAAATCGCTTTAAGGATATGTGGATTTATGTAAATCAAGGAACTGGATATTGGGGACCTCCCCTAAGAGCAGCCGTTGCATCGGAGATTACGCTTCTTACGTTGACAGTAGGTTAGTACGGAAAAGATATATTTATGAGACTTTTTAAATTGTTCTGCTTGCTGAAACTTGATCAGAACATTTTAGCTAATCAAAAGAACGGAACGTCGCTCCAGCCCGGGTTTTATATTTTTCCGACGCACACAATTCAGGCTCTTTTTCTTTCAAATTTTTTAACTAGAAAACCGGGTAAATGATATTTTTAATGATTGATTTATTTTTGAAATCTAGTGTTCAGACGCCGGCTTGCACTCGGTTAATCTAAATATTTTAAGACGATTGTAGTTACTGTAATTCAGACACTGCAAAAAAGACGCAACAATCCGACCCAAGTCTCGAATATTTTTAAAAAATAACCCTAGGTTTTATTCTGCAGTAAGCCGCAA
>JAYVPO010000207.1:0-3192 GCA_043757325.1 bacterium | reverse complement strand
CAAAGCAGGTGATCGCAACGGTAAAGGGTATGGTTTGTGGATTTTGTGCGCAGGGGATTACAAAAAAGCTCCAAGCAGAGCCTAGCGTAGAAAAGGTAGATGTTAGCTTAGAGAAAAAATTAGTTACGATTGATTTAAAAGAGGGAAAAAATATAGAAGACAAGGAAGTTGAAAAAATTCTTAAGGACGCTGGCTATAATCTTGAAAAAATTGAGCGAAAGTAATGAAAAGAATTGTTTCCTTTCTTAGCCTATTTACCTCTGCAAGTACGTTACTGTGCTGTGCTTTACCCGCACTTTTTGTTTCTTTAGGATTTGGTGCGGCCTTCGCAGGACTAGTGGGAAATATTCCTCAGTTGATCTCGCTTTCTGAGCATAAAATCGGCCTTTTCATTACAGGTGCAATTTTACTTGTAGTGGGAGGCATCATGCAATGGCGGGCACGGCAATTAGCTTGCCCCATAGACCAAGAGCTTTCGGTTGCCTGTAGTAGTGCCAGAGATTTATCGAAGCCTATTTATATTACTTCTGTGCTGATTTATCTAGTTGGTGCCTTTTTCGCGTTCATTGCGCCGTTGCTTTTTTAATGTTTGAAATAATCTGGTATTAAAGTTTTAAAAGTGGTCGCCGGTATTCTTTTATTGAGAATTTTAAAAGCTTAAAGTTAGTTTTATACGATCTTATCCCGATTCAGCGAATGCCTCTTTTGGCTTTTGGTGCAATCCTTAAGATGGAGCGACATCAATCCTGTCATCAAGGGAGAAGAGCCCAAATATGTCTTCTACTGAAAAAGCCGAGCATCTAAAAATTTAGTGCTCGGCCTATTGATGACTATTCTCCCGTAGCGTTTGCGCCGGTAACAAATCCATCAAGGGTCATGAATACGTATTGCTTCTGCTTCTCATTATTCACGAGCGTCAGTACCCATTCAGGTCCTTTCTTGAATTGCTTTTGAGCTACACCTTCAATTTTAGCTTGAGCCCAAGCTAAGTCGATTTTCCCCCATTTATTCAGGTGAGAAATGGCTTCGGGAAGCGCATCCTTGATCTTCTCCTCTGTGCAAGATCCAGAGCATTTGGCTACCTTCTTTGGATGAAAGTGACCGCCTCCGGCGTTAGCATTTAAGGCCAATAAGAAAGACGCGATGATGATTAGTTTGTTCATTTTATTTTCTCCATTTTGATTGTTGTTAGTGTTCATTGATTTCCTCTGCTTTCATGTCTTCATGGATATGGGTGTGGTCATCAGTATTGAGCGGAAACGCTGAGGGACCACTGGTGTGCCAATACCCATGAAATTGCATAAAGAAGAGGAAGATACCGCCAGCGACGAGTGCTACGTTTGCCGCCTTGGCAAATTTTGCAAAACTAGTACTGCTTCTCCATCCACGCAGAAATACGAGCATCACCGCTAGGGCTACGATTTGGCCGACCTCGACTCCTACATTGAATGATAAAATCCTAAGCAGCATAGCAAAAGAATCATCGCCTAATGGGAGTTGCTGTAATCTGGTAGAGAGTCCGAACCCGTGAATCAGGCCGAACGCAAACACCATTTTCAGCAGTTGAGGTGGTTGCCAGTCGAAGAACTTGCGAAAACCGTCGAGGTTTTCAAAGCCCTTGTACATGACGCTTACGGCGATAACGGCATCTATCAAATAATAGTTTGCCGTTATTTTGTAAAACGTCGCGAAGACTAGCGTAATACAGTGGGCCATCGTGAAAACGCTGATGAATTTCACGATGTCTTTGAATGTTGTTAGGAAGAAGATCACCCCAAAGATAAAGAGCAAGTGATCGTATCCGGTCAACATGTGGGTTGCACCGAGCCAGATATATTTCAGATACCCGCCACTAAGCATCGCGGCCTTATCGGCTGCTGAAATGCCATGGGCAAAGGCAGGCTGGCTACCGCACAAAGCAGCAAGCCACAGAAAAAGTTTCATAGAACTTCCAATGGTTAAAAATTGATTTTTTGAGATTGAGAATCGCGGCTAGACGATGGGAGGTCTAAGAATTCCGAGTAGATAGTTTTGTTGGCAGAAGAGATTATAAAAAGGTGAGAATTTAATCTCGGCGGTTATTGGCAACTGAAATTTGATATTTGAGGCAAATGCTACTTTGGACTCCGGGCTCTCGTTCACGGGGCCATGCTGGTGTTGATGACTGTGACTAGCTTCATCTGGAGAGTGACGATGCTCATGAGCATGGAGAGTTTCGTCTTCATCGCCAGTGGAGTGATCGTTGAACTCTTTTTGATACTCTTGGTGCGTATGACTCTCGACTGTTAGACGAGTAAGCTGAGCCACTTTGTCCTTGCAAAGATAAATAGAAGACGCCGTGAATGCGGCTAGCGTGGCCAGCGTCATCAATTTTGCAAAAAGGGGTTTCAGATTTTCTTGCATGAAGAAATTGTATGATGCCGAACTTTGAAAGTCTAGCAGTTGATTTATGCTTTGCCGATACCTTCAGCTAGGATTAGCGATATTCCATAAATATTTGGTCGACTTGCATATTTCGTATATATTGCGCCGTTACTTTTCAATACTTGAAAGTCCGATAGCCAAATTTTGTGAGACTCAAGTCTCACCCATTGTCTCACTTTAAAATCTTCAAAAATGAAACTTCAGTCTCAAAGTCTCAAGTTGTGAGACTCACTTAAATTCCATTTTCATTAGCAATTATAGCAACATATTAAAATTTTTTCGAATCCAAGCATATTGGCACGTTCTTGCTAGCTACCTTAGTAGGAGGCGATGAAGTCTCCACAAAAAAGGAGGAATGCATGATTGGTTACGGAACTTGCCCAAGGTGCGGTGGAATTGGAATGGAGCACCTGCAAACACACTCACACTGCTGGGATTGTAATTACTTTCCAGATCAAGACGAAGAGCTAAACTTTTGGAGCCGATTGGAGTTTAGAAACTCTTCCATCTGCAAGCAAAGAAGAATGGAAGATGAATTTATTTTGGCAGGTAGAAACTCCGTCGATGAAAGATCGGGGGAATCATTATGCTGATTGATTGTTATGAATTTTACCTGTGGTCAACTGGAAAGCTAAATCTACCAACTTATATAACGAAAGAACTTAAATATTTTTTAAAGGAGCAAGCCCATGAATAGTTCGAAATTTTTTGATGTGGTGGTGGCTAAGGAATATGAAAGCAATCAAGGGGGTAGGATGGAAAAACGTA
>JAYVPO010000206.1:0-95156 GCA_043757325.1 bacterium | reverse complement strand
TCATATAAATAATCACTACAGTACTAGTTTTAGGCAAGAGGAGTCAATGATTTTAATTAGTTACACTGTAGTGTGCATTTTTTTAAGAAAAGTCAGGTCTTTATCCTTCATCCGAAGAAAACGAGCCGCATCTTCGCGAGGACCCCATACAAGCACCATTGTCAGACCATCACTCGTTGACACTGCTGCAAAGCCTTCACGTCCACACCTGGAAAGGCGCAGCGAAGTGGGCGCAACATTTGAAAAATAGCTCCAGACGCAGGATGTAGAAATGGGACGATGATCAATCAATGGGGTTTCAAGAAGTTTTGCCAGAGTCGATTCGCGGCCGTCAGCAGCTACAAAATAATTGCTTGAAAATTTTTGTGAAGCTTCGGTTGTGAGTGCAGCAACACGCCCATGTTCAAATTCAATACCATTAATTTTTGTCTTCAGAAAAACTTCAACTCCTGCGTCCTGGCAGGCTTCTACGAGCATTTTGTCAAGATACTGGCGACGAATGCATGCATACAGCGGCGTGGCATTAATATTGCCGTGAACGGCAGATAAACGATTCGCAGTTACTTCTTTCGGGATTATTCCTTTAAGGGTCACATCTTCAATGCGAAATTGCATGTCTGCGAAAAAAGGTGCTGCTTGGCGTAGAGATTTACGTAGCCCTAACTGAAAAAGATAGCTCATACCGCGGGGCCAGATGAAATGAGTCGAAAGTCGGTTGCGACCAATTCGCCCCTCATCAATAAGTGCTACCCGAGCGCCCTTATGGGCTAGTAAAAGCGCAGTAGCAGGACCTCCGATCCCTCCACCAACAACACAGCAATCAAACTTTTTCATGACCATTCCTCCCTTCCGTTCACAATGCCATAAAAACTATTGTTGAATATAGTTCTTATTTTTCCTAGTCTGGTTCCATATGGAGACCAATCGGCTACACTTTTTTCTTATTGCAGCGCAAACGCAGAACTTGCGCAAAGCAGCTGAGATACTTCATATTTCCCACAGTGCTTTATCGAAATCACTTAAACTATTGCAGGAGGATCTTGGTGGGAAGCCACTTTTTCTCAGAGAAGGGCGCGGCATTGTGTTGACTCGTTATGGTCAAAGTTTCATCGTGAAAGCGGCGACTGTCCTGAAGGCGGTCGAGGGGTTGAGCGATGAAAAATCCGGGATTGTACACTCTCCAAAATCTCTTTGCATTGCGACATTTGAAGTTTTCTCCACGTATTTCACCGGTCGACTCGCCGCGAAGTTTTTCAAAGGTTGGGAACTCTCATTCATTGAAGCGACGCCTGGTCAAATGGAGCGCCTCATTCTTGAGCGTCGAGCGGACGTCGCAATTACTTATGAACCAATTGCAATGCTAGGACTTACGTTTCGCAAAATTACCTCATTATCGATGCATGTTTATGCGTCAAAAAAATTAATTCGTCCTGAGTCCACTTGGCAATCGCTACCTTTTTCAATTCCAGTGATTCCATTGGCTGGAGCGCCTTCTGGAGCAAAAGGACTTGACGGCTGGAATGATGCGAAATTTCCACGCCGGATCATTTACCGTGTGGAACTTCTTGAAACAGCGCTGGCACTGGCCCGCGAAGGTCTAGCTGCAGTCTGTGCTCCTGACTTTGCCATACGACTACACAACGAATCTTGCGTTGAGGACTTTCACCTCGTTAGGATACCAGGCAATATGCCTGAAAAAATAACTCGAAGCGTTTTTCTCATTCAGCTTAAGGGTGACGAAGAGACGCCTGCAGTTAAGAAAATCTCTGCGGCGCTCAGAATGCTTCGATAGACAAACCGTCGACTTTATTTTGTGACAGTCCCTCAATGGGAATGGAACAACGTAGAAAAGCACCGTCCCACCCTGTTGTGACTTTTACATCTATAAATGTGGCTGAGCGTCCAGTTGCTGTAATTAGAGATCCACATAGGATAAATTACACTTAGGACCTCATAACTGAGTCGGGATATATTGTTAACGGATTAAAAGTTAAGAATGTATTTAAAAACGCAATGACCTCTAAGCCATGACCCACTATATCGGACTTGATGCTTATAGTAAAACGTGAACTGATGTTGTGACGTATTTGCAGGGTAAAATTCTTGCAAAGACGCAGTTTCCGACAACTGAAAAAATTTGATTAATTTTGTCAACGTGTTAACGATTAGTTAAAACCGCTAATTTATCCACGGTTTTAATTCCTCTCAGACAGACCCACTTGTATTCGTTGCAATAACCTGAAGAAGGGGTAAATTACTGCTTGACTTAAAACTAACTGAACATACCTATATCTATCTATAAAAAATAGGTTAATAAACTTTGGCGCAATGTCTAAAGTTCTCGGTGTTTTTATTTCACCGTTACACGGTTGTGAAAATGAAAATCGTGGTCCGCTAGTTGATTCGAACTCCTGGGGGCTAGCGTCGCTACGATTTGAAAAGTATCACGGTAGAGTCTCATACAAATAAAACAATTGCTTCTGCATGGGTTTCTTCTTGTAATCAAAAACAAGATTTAAAAAGGTCGCATAAAGTTCTTGAAATTTACAGTGCAGGCCGCGGCTGGAGTTATGAAATTATTTCAGAGATTGGATTAGGTATGATTTATTTTATAAAAGGATTTGAAGACTGTTCTTTAAGCTAGACAATATGTCGTCCGAAGTCTTAAAATTTCGATAGTCATCGCTACTATCTCAGAAATTTTAAAGTAAAAAACACCCGTGATAAAAGCGCATAAAATTACCCTTAATCCTAGCAATAAACAAAAAACCTATTTTGCGAAAGCTTCAGGCTGTGCGCGGTTCTCGTTTAACTGGGCGCTGGCAGAATGGGATAAGCAGTACAAGGCTGGAGGAAAGCCTAACGAAGCCGCCCTGCGAAGGTCTCTTAACGCTATCAAAGACACTGAATTTCCGTGGATGAAAGAAGTCACTAAATGTGCCCCTCAGATGGCTATAAAAAACCTCGGTACGGCTTTTACCAACTTTTTTACCAAAAAATCAGGTCGTCCAAAATTTAAGAGAAAAGGAATCCACGACAGTTTTACTTTGTCTAATGATCATTTTAAAATAGAAGGCAAAAAAATCCATATTCCAAAACTCGGCTCGGTAAAATTGCGCGAAGAGCTGCGCTTTGTCGGAAAACCGCTTTGGGCCACCGTATCCCTAAAAGCTGGCATCTGGCAGGTATCCGTCTCGGTTGAAATGCTTGACCTCGCACCTTCTTCTGTCGAAAACTCTGCTCAAAGTGCCGTTGGAATCGATTTAGGTATCAATCGGCTTGCAACACTTTCTAACGGTGAAATATTTGCCAACCCGAACGCCTTGGAAAAAAATCTGAAAAAGTTAAAACGCGCTTCCAAAGCTTTAGCACGTAAAACCAAGGGTTCTGCAAACCGTAAAAAAGCAAAGCTGCGTCTAGCCATTCTGCATGCCAAAATTGCTAATCTGCGCCAGGATTCGTTGCATAAATTAACTACCACAGTTGTAAAAAACCATAGTGTAATCTGCCTTGAAGATCTTAACGTGAGCGGGATGACAAAAAACACGCGCCTAGCTCGACGTCTCTGTGATAGTTCGTTTGGAGAAATCAGAAGGCAGATAGAATACAAAGCTAAACTTGGAGGAAAAAGAGTTTTATTCGTTGGGAGATTTTTTGCAAGTTCGAAGATTTGCAACAGCTGCAGCACTATAAACGAAAACTTAATGTTGAAAGATCGCACGTGGACCTGCTTTAACTGCCAGTCAACCCACGACCGTGACGTCAATGCTGCAAAAAACATTTTAAATCATGCCGTGAGTTACACGGTCGCGAGCAAACCTCGTGAAGCCTGTGGAGAAGAAAGCTCTGGTACTTTTACCGTCAAAAGTAAACGTACGAAACTATTTTCAATGAAGCAGGAATCAAGCACTAAATCTAATGAAGTTAGGTTTGGATAGGTCTTGAGTAACGGCTGCACGAATTGCACATTTGAAAGCGCTCTGGAGAATACCGAATTTTTTACATAATCAGAGTTGGTAACGCCATTTATATTTTACATGTGGCGCTCAAAAAAACGCGAAAAACGCACTCACGAACAATTCATCTGATAAAAACACGACTGAAGGAGATCGCAACGTGAAAGCAAATTTAGAAATATACGAGTCTATTGACGATCTGGGTGAGGCCCTGGGTTTGTCGAAGGCAGAAATTGCCCTTATTCGTGAGAAGAAAAGGGCAATTACAAAACTAAAAATTGCCCGAGAAAGAAAAAATTTAACTCAGGCGAAAGTTGCGAAGTTGGTAGGAACGAAGCAGCCGGCAATCGCTCGCATGGAAGCGGGGCTTGTTAATGAAGTGAGTCTTGATTTTTTGTTCAAAGTTGCATGGATGTTAAATGTAAAATTAGCCATTAATTCGACAGCAGAAGCCGCTTGAAGCCAAGTTTGGCATATATTGGTCCGACGTTATGAAGTTAATTATATTTAGCGCGATTACCCTGATTATTTTTTTGATGCCCTTCTTTTTTTTTCGAGAAAGAGATAACACTTCATCGGTAAATACCGCCGTGATTCAAATAAGGGACGTAGTCACGATAAACGCAATCGGAGTCGCAAGAATTAAAGATATTTTAACTCAAGGAAGCCCTAAGCAGGGATATTTGCTAATACCTTTAGCTAAAAGACATGCGTATAAAGAGCTCTTTGTCCCATTTGAAAAATCCTCAATCCTTATAAAGAAGCTCTCAGAATAAAAACGCAGATAAGTTTCTGAATATTACTTTTGATTGTGCTGAAAAACCTGTTGATGCTGAGGCTGACTTTCAGATATGTTTCGGCGATTTCTCGTTTTGCTATTGCTGCGAGTCGTACAATATATCAAATTTTGTCCTTGATACAATATTTTACTTATTGTATAATGTCCAATATAAAGGATAAATATGAACTCAAAACTAAAAGGAAATCTAGCGTTACTCGGAGCTGTTTGGATCTGGAGCGGGTGGATGATTCAAACCCGATTTTTGTCTCTAGGGGGTATTTCGGCCTTTGATTTAGCTGCTCTAAGATTTTCCTTCGCAGCGTTATTTCTTCTACCTGTCACGATCAAACAAGGTCTGATTTTCAACGGCGGCTCTGTGGTGAAGTCGTTTATTTTAACCACGTGTCTGGGATGCCCCTACATGCTACTCGTAGCCTCAGGAATGCAATTTGCCCCCGCCGCACATGGCGCTTCCATCATCAATGGCGCTTTGGTTTTGGCCTCCGCGTTCTTTTCGTATTTATTCATAAAGGAAAAACCAACTGCTGCTAAGTTTGTGGGGCTTCTTTTCATAATTATGGGTTTAATTCTTCTAACTTCATATCGTGTGAACTCCTTTAATCGGGGGCATTTTTTGTTTATGGCGGGCGGGATACTTTGGGGGCTTTACTCGGTGTTGGTGAAAAAATGGAAAGCAGACCCATTACACGCAACCGCAATTGTTGGAACTTTGTCGGCAATATTTTATCTGCCGATTTACTTGGTATTCTTAAAAAGCGATGTAAATCTTGCCGCGAGCAGTGCGCTTATGCATGGGATTTACCAGGGCGTTTTTGCAAGCGGCATTGCTCTTTTTCTATTTAGCTACGGAGTGTCAATTTTGGGAGCTAGCACCGCCAGCCTTTATATGCCGATTGTTCCTGTCCTCACGACGATTCTTGCCGGCGTCATCTTGCACGAGTGGCCCAGCAGAATAGAGGCGGGAGCTATAGTTTTGATAGTGGTTGGTTTTACTATCGCAATCGGAAAGTTCAGATATGCTCGGTAAATTTTTTACACCACCGATTAATTATAAAACTCTATCTCTTTGCCTCTCGTATCATAGGTGGAGATTTATCTACCGTTTGCGTTTTTGTGGTTACGGAGTCGCTAACTTTTGATGGAACAGTGGATTTTTCATGGTGATGGCTTGCATCTCTTTGCTGAAATCAAAATAGACGAGATGAAACCCACTTTAGTTTTTGTCCGTCACTTAATATGCCTCATCTTCATATGCCCTATTGAAGGTTTTTTTTGCATCTCGCCGACTGAGATTATTGCAGCTATGCATCGGAAACTTGACAAATCTGTTCATCAATTATAGATAAAAGCTGGAAACGAGTAATGGGTTTTGGAATTAGACCCGTTGCACCATCTGCGGTAGCAATTTGAAAGTCATGTGACGAATACCGATTGGAGTGAATATAAATAGGCTTTCTAAAACCCATTGCCCGAAAGTTTTTGACCAAAGTGTGACCATCTAAAGAATTTTCACCCAAATCGACATCACACAGAACAAGATCAGTCGAATGTGAAAGATCAAAGCTGCCAAGTTCAGCACTGGACTTTATTGAAATTAATTCGATTTTGTTAAACAGCCCACTCTCCGATCTTATTAAATTTTCTACTGCTGCAGCATAAATTATCTCATCCTCAATAAGGACGATCCGAAATTTCCTGCTTGAAAAATTTAATTTTTTTAGTACTGAAGCATGGACTTGATTCTCCCGCTCCACAGAGACATAAGTTGGCGGCGGTTGATTTGCGGTTCGCATGATATCTTGCGATGCCATTGGTAAAAAATCCACTTCGTTGAATTTCGCAAGTCGCCTGAAACTATGCCGCGGCAGAGTTAGGATAAATTCAGTGCCTAAACGATCGTTTGATCTGCAATAAACCCTATGTCCGTGAGCGTCACAGATTTTTTTCACGATAGCGAGGCCGAGACCCGTTCCATATTTCTTTTCCTTGGTGAAAAATGGCTCAAATATCTGTGCGAGGTCTTGTTCCTGTATAGCCACTCCTGTATTTCCTATGGTGATTTCCAACACTTCGCTTTTATCGATTTCAACAGCCAAAATTTTAAACCAGATTTCCCCAGATTTTTTGGTGGCTTGTTTTGCGTTATCAATAATGTTGCTTAAAAGACGTAAATACTGAAAGGAATCCACATTTATAAGAAAGCTTTCCTGCCACTCATACTTAAACACAATCGAAAGATCTTGGTCACCAACAAACACTTGTTTCAAAGTAGTAAAAAGCAGTTCGCGGGGGTCGATTTCGTTTCGTTCAAGTACCAGACTCATTTCTCTACCATCGCGTGCTGAGTCTAAAAGATCGTCTATAAGCGCATTTACCTGACGTAACGAAGTAGTGACATCAGTACGAATCATTTCGACTAATGCGTTGAACGATTCGCGATTTTCACCACTATTTTGGAGGAGTTCTAAGCCTATTTTTAACAGCGAAAAAGGCCTTCGAACATCGTGCGCTAACATTTGCATCGCTCCGGCAATAGTCTCATTTGTCCGCGTCCGCTCCATATCTAGGCGCGAAGCCTTGAGGCTATCCATTGCAATTTGATAGGAAAGAATCAGCCGTAGCCCCGCTTCCATAATATCTTGCGAGCCCATATCGATTCCGGAAATCAAAACAGCTTTGGCAATAAATTCTTGTGTTTTTGATTTTGTCAAAACCGGCAACTGCACCCCGATAATATATAACCCTTGTTCACACGGAACTAACAGGCGGTCGTCGCTCTCGGTGAATAAAACCGTCTGTCGCGGTTTAGCCATAGGTAGAAATTTCGCAAGACACTCTTCGAAATTTTTACCATCACAAATTTTCTGAACACCGGGCAAAGCTTCTGCAATAACGGTCTGGGCATCAAAATCCAATCTATCATCCGTGGATGAAGCTTGCGTACCTTTTGCAAGCGCATCCGCAAACCGCAAACTCAAAGTGGTTCGATCAATTCTTATTCCAGAATTATCAGGTGCATTCTTACTACGAAAAAATTGAATCATCTCTTCCGAAGACCAAAAACACGGCGATTTTTCTCGAAGTAATCTTTTGCAGAAACGAATGCTGACAGCCATCCTACGCCACGATAGAGTCGCCGCTGATTTCAATAAAATTTTCCCTATCCAGAAATAGCGTACGCCGTAGTTCGAATGAAGCCCTATTTCAATAAGAGCAGCTATCCGTTGCATTTCAAGAACGTAGCCTTGCGGGTTTCCAAACAGATGTAAAAAACCAGCTGCCTGTTCAAGACTCACTTTGGCCTTTTCGTGCTGTTTCCCAATGAGATATGTGACAGCTTCGAAGCGATACCCAACAAAGCTATCCAAATTGTTTCTGTTTTGTCCTCGCGCTTTGTGGGATTTGTCTAAAAATATCTGCGCCTCCTCTAAACTACCCTCGAGTGCAAGAAGGGCTGCTTTTGCTCCAAAAATCTGAATATGATTGCGACTTTCTTTTAATGCAAATGAAGCTGCAAAACATTGTTCTAAAGCGATCTGCACATCCCTGGGCCCAGCTTCGCAAAAACATAAATGAAGCCTGCCAGCATAACTAATAATCTTTAAAAATGGCTCTGCAGACGGGAAATTATTTTCGAATAGTTCATAAATTTTTTTGCTTTCGTCATACATACCCGACCATTGATAGGACACCGCAAGCCAAAGAGTAAGGTCCTTTGATAAATCGCTTAAACCTCGGGCCGCCGCAATATCAATGGTTCGTTTTAAACCGTGAATGCCGATTTTAGTATGGCCTTTTAAAGATGTCGTGTAACAAAGAAAACCAAATGATCGAAGGTATTCTTTTTCTGATCGTGCCAAACAAACACACCAGAAATTCCACTCCATCGCAAGGTCCAAATCTTGCCAATAAACGCCCCATAAAATCGCGTTAATATGAACCCAACTGGTGTCTACTGGTGCTTGAAAGATTTTTCTGCCAAGGACAATGATAAGTTTTATCGCTGAATGTAGCCGCAATCTAAAGAGCAGTACCAAAGTTAGAGCAAGTAATCGCGTGCTTAAGAATTTCTGCCGCGAAACCCCAATCGCATCCATGATTTCAAAAGATGATTCGTAGGCTTTTTGATAACGGCTTTTTCGCACAGATAAATGACAGATACTCGAAAGATCGTCGAGCCTTTCTTTTAACATACCTGAAGCTTCGTTAACCAGTTTTTCAAGTATCTCAACCGCATCGCTAATGCGGCCACCGGCCACCAGGTTTTCGACTTCTAAAAGGCGTTGAGCGCGGTCTGACATATTAAAGTTCGACAGCAAATAAAAAATATTGAATTTTTTCGCAGGCCGCAAGCGCGGCTAAACGACAATAACTTTTTTTAAATTGGGTAAGAATTTTCTTTGAACCCTTGAAATTATTCTTGTCAATTCGATTGACGGCATCGCTCCAAGGTTGAAAGACTCGCGCTGAGTCATTGCGTGAGTAAAATTGTTTGGTGTGACTTGTAAAATACTCCGTATAATATCTAACCGGCTTAATATGCATTAAAGATGGGTAAAACAAAGGCTCGTCTGCCACCAAAGATTTTCCATCTCCGCAAATATCTGCGATTAATAAATAATCAAAACCCTTACGCTTTAACTGCTTCCACAGCGCAATTTTATCTTCAACGTGAATAATGGACTCGACGGCGAATACTGTATTTGGCGCATAAGATTTTGGATTCGAATAATCAGGAATATCAGTTTCAAAGTAACCCGATATGTATTCAGTATTTGGAATTTTGTTATTCAACAACGAAGCGTAGGCGATTTGCGATTCGGATAGATTTAGTCCGATATATTTTGAGTCCGGGAAATTCTGGTATAAAAGTTTTCGACTTCCACCCCAACCTGGTCCCAGCTCTAAGATGCTTTTCGGTGTGACATTAAATTTGCCGAAGAATTCAATCAATGATTCAACAAGTTGAGCTTGTGCTGTCATCAGTGAACTGGCAGGCCACAACCCAAGATTCATAAATGGTGTGTCTTTTATGTCAAGGTAGCGATAAGCGAGCTCTGTTATGCCGTAGTATTTTTTTGCTTCAACATTCATAGCCAACCTAATTTGTTTTTATAGATTTCATAAAGACATCTCGCCGTCGCGACGCCGATTCGTGAGTTTACTTGTTTCAAATAATACTTTCTTGGCAACCCTTAAATCTAAAGTTGAAGTTCTGGTTTTTTCACAAGCTTTGCGCTCCAGATCAAAATCAGAAATTATAAAATCGACACCAGAATTGATGGCATCAAAACAAATGGTATTCATCGCAACCACTAAATTTTTAATACTCTGCGCTGTTAACCCTTCGGATAGATTTTTAAGGTCACAAATATCCAAAATAGAATGTCCCATACCTAAATGCTTTTCTTCGTCATAAAAGATTTCACTATCGGCAGCATTCATCGAAACACAAGAAAAGTTTTTCAATCGCCAAGCGCAGTAAGCTGACGAAACGGCTTCTGTCAAAATTTGAAATGCAAAAACTTTCCCAGCAAATTCGGTCTGTGCAAACACGAGATTTTTATAGCCGTTTGCAAATATCTTGGCGCGTTCATCAATACCGTACTTTGCCACGAGTTCACCAAAAAGCTTTTCATGACGTTTTTCGTCTTTTAATTGCGCGGTTAAAATACTTTTAGCTTTGCGATCGAATGCAGTCGCAAGCAAATGTTCCAAAATAGGCTCGCCAGCTTGTTCGGCGAAAAAATGCTGGCTAATATGCCAGCGCATTTCAGAATAGAGGAGGGCTTTTTTGTGACGACTATTTTCCACATCAATATGGAAAGCTAAAACGGGCTTTGCATTTGCTCTGAACTGATGATGCAAAGTCATTGAAGATCTTCTTTGAAATTAAATTTTGCCAATTTTTCATCGAGAAGTCCGAGTTGATAAAGATTTGCCAAACGCCTAGACAATGTGGGGCGCGCAATTCCTGTTATTAAAGAGAGCTTACGTAAAGAGTGGTTGGGATGTACCTCGATGGCTTTATGCAGAACTTGCAAAAACAAATTTTGTTCCATTTTGTCGTAAGAAAAGTTTGTCCAGTCGATATTTTCAAGTTCTAATTTCACTTCGACTTTTTTTTCATCTTCATTAGCAATCTCTTGGTAGATGTGTTTTGGCACCGATGACGGATCCAAAACGCGATTAAAATGAAATTCTGTCATGGCGCGTAAACAATTGCGCAGCTCTCTAATATTGCCATGAGGCCAACGGTAACGCTGTAAAACTTTTAACGTCATTAGTGCTATGGTGTAGGGCCCGCCGCTCATTTTTTCGACCAATAGGGAGGCAATTTCGCCAATCTCATCCATCCGGTCTCGCAACGGCGGCAAATAGATTTCAATTTCTCGAAGACGTTGCCACAAATCGAGTCGAAATTTGCCGCCCCGGACCAGTTCAGCCAAATTTTCATTGGTCGCCGAAATAATTTTAACATCGATGGATCGAGTAGTCGTCTCTCCTATCCTCACAATCTGTTGGTTTTCGATGGCGCGCAATAGCGCTGCCTGCGCCTGCAGCGACAAAAGTGCAACTTCATCCAAAAAAAGCCAACCACCAGACGCGGCTTCTAAATAACCAATTCGATCATTCATTGCGCCAGTGAATGCGCCTTTTTTGTAGCCAAATAATTCACTTTCTAAAAGTTGTGGCGATAGAGCTGCCGAATTGACTCGGATAAACGGTATATTCTTTGCCACATTGTGTTCAAATAAATCTGCGACGATTTCTTTGCCCGTCCCGGATTCTCCGCAGACATGCACAGCTTGCACAGCTGAACGAATGATCCGACCGACTCGTTGAGCAATGTTTTGCATCGTTCGGCCGGCATGATGACTTAAGATCTTGGCCTTAGTATGAACCTCTTCAGACTGCAAAGATTTCTGTATAAAAGACTGAATAATTATTTGAGGGAATTCTTGCATATGCAAATTCTTGGAGACGAAATTATCTACTCCTGCCTGCATAAACTGCGCGATATTTTCCACATTATCCAATCCAGAAAATACAACTTTGGTAGCGTTAGGAAAATTGCGATTCGCGTAGTGGGCGACACTTAAACCTGAGCCTGATTCTCCTAAAAATATGTCGATTAAAACCACATGGGGTTGCTCGATTTTTGGATCAACCCCTTGTTCATAAGCGGCCAAGTTAGAAAAGGTTTTCACAATAAATGTATAGTCGACACCAGCATAAAAAATTTTGGTGTTTTGCAAAACCGAACCGACATATTTTTGATAAGTCATTTCGTCGTCGATGTAGTGAAGAAGTAATTCCACCGTTTATCCGTCGTGTTAAGCGTGTTTATCATCCGAGTCGAAACATACCAAATACTGTCATTCTGAAATTTCGCGCATTCAATTGAACTTAAGGGATACTGCCGTTTAGTTTTTAACGGACATAATCCAAAATTTTTGCAACCAAAAAATCGAACTGTACGGGTTTTGATAAGTGATCCGTACAACCAACGTCTAAACATTTGCGACTTACTTCAGTCATCGCATGAGCAGTCAGCGCGATAATCGGCCTCTGGTACCCTAGTTCTCGTAATCTTTGAGTCGCCGAGTAGCCATCCATCCCCGGCATCTGCAGATCCATTAAAACAATTTCATATTCGCCAGCTAAAGCTTTTTCCACAGCCTCGAATCCATCCGACGCTAAATCGACAAGTGCACCTTTCATTTTTAAAACAGTCGAAATTAATTTTCGATTATCTTCGGCATCATCGACCAGTAGGATCTTAGTTCCCGAAAGCGATAATTTGGTAGCTGCATTTTTCGCCCGAGTTGCTCCTACTATCTCGGATCGATCTGGTAAATTCCCAGGCGGGTTATTTTTTATGGTCAACTCAAAGGCACTTCCTTTGTTCATTTCACTTTCTTGCAAAATTAAATCCCCTCCCAGTAGTTGAGACAAACGTCTCGATAAAGCCAAGCCAAGACCTGTGCCACCAAAACGACGTGTGATGGAATTATCCGCTTGAGAAAAGGTTTTAAATAAAAACTTTTTCTGACTATCTAAAATTCCTATTCCGGAGTCTTTTACAATAATCTTAACTCGATCTTTTTCACTATCGACAATAATTGCAATTTTTCCGTGTTCTGTAAACTTGATTGCGTTTCCAATTAAATTCAGAAGAATCTGTTTCAGTCGCACCGGATCCGAATTTACAATATC
Source organism: bacterium (assembly GCA_043757325.1). GTDB lineage: Bacteria > Bdellovibrionota_B > Oligoflexia > Oligoflexales > RGVZ01 > JAYVPO01. The sequence continues at coordinate 82,178 of JAYVPO010000206.1, read as the reverse complement.
TATATCATTCCCGCCATGATCGGTTAACAGATCTATGTTTTTCTCTTTCGCATTCTTTTCAAAAAGTGCGCACACATCCTTAATCAACTGGACTAATGAAAACCGCACCACCTCGATTTTCATATGACCCGCTTCGACTTTAGATAGATCGATAATGTCATTTATAATAACCGAAAGCTGGTCGCCATTTTTGCGTAAGATCTGGGCGTAATGCTTGCGGTCAAATTCGCTAGTAGATTCTAGGGCCATCAGTTCCGCAAATCCCATCATGACACCTAACGGAGTTCTTATTTCGTGACTCATATTGGCTAGAAAAGCCGACTTCAATCGGTTGGCCGATTCGGCTTTTTCCAGAGCTATCCGTAACGCTTCTTCACTTGATTCGAGACGTTTTCGAGCCAGCATTTTCTCGGTTACATCCACTGCATGAATATAGACACCATAAGGTTTTCCTTCTGAGTCTTGAATTCGGTTATATGATAGGTCAAAATACATTTCGTCGGAGGTCGACTGTACTTGTTTAACCAGTTTGGCCATCACGTCGTTACCTACATAACTTTCGCCCGTATTAAAAACCTTCTTCAGCAATTCAATAAAACTTTGTCCGTCGAAGTCTGGTGCCGCTTCAAGGAAAGTTTTGCCAATGACATCTCGTCCCGCAAAAAACGAATCGTACCGCCGATTCATTTTCTCGAAGATCATATCGGGTCCACGCAAAACCGCCATAAAAGCTGGCGAATTCATAAAAATAGTCTCTAATTTTTGGCGTTCAGATTCGAGTGCTGTAAAGTTCTTGCGATCAGATAATAGATGTTTTTCGGCACGCAATTCAGCCAAATAACGCTGATTAATATCGATAACGGTCCCGATATAACCCAAAAAAATTCCGTTCGCATTGAAGCGAGGATTACCGGAATCTAATACCCAATGGAATTCGCCGGACGCGGCCTTAATTCGATATTCTATGTTAAATGGAACTTTTTTTTCTCGGCACTGATTAAAATTTGCTTTCATTCTGAGATAATCTTCTGCGTGCGTATTTAATTCCCATTCGAAGTCGAAATCTTCGGTAGCAGATCGGCCGGTAAATTTGAACCACAGATTACTTAGATAGGTGCATTTTCCGAACTCATCCGTAAGCCATATAATCGCTGGAGCTGTGTCCACCATTGTTGAAAAATATTCTTTGCTTTCACGCAATCGATCTTCTGACACCCTTTTAACTGTTTCATCTTTTAAAATTTTAGCAAAACCCGTAATTGTTCCATTGTGATCGTAAAGGGCACTTAAAACTCCACTTGCAAAGAATAAGCTGCCGTCTTTTCGTTTATGCCAGCGTTCGTCACTTGCACGACCAACAGAAAGCGCAGCTGATATCTCCTTTTCTGGCGCCTTTACGATCTGGTCTTGATCGGTATAAATCATCCCGATAAATTTACCTAGTACCTCATGATCTTTATAACCCAATACATTTTCAGCAGCAGGATTCCAAGACCGAATAAGGCCGCATTTATTTAGATGGATAATTGCAAAATCTTTTACACCCTCCACAATAAGTTTAAAATCATCTTCACGAGATTTCAAAGCCGAAGCTTTCTGACGTAAGGATTGCATAATTAAACTAACAATAATCGACTCGAACAAAAAAACAATTAAATGAATGATATCGTCAGGTTTATCAATACCTAAAGAATATAAAGGCGGCACAAGATAATAGGCAGCCGCAATCGACCCAAAGACCGCAGCCACCATACCGCCGTAAAAACCAAAAAGACCACCGGCTAGTATAACGGGAAGTATGAAAATGCGAAACGGGTCGGTCATTTTAAACCAAGACAACGTTCCCCACTGAATCAGCAAACACAATGTCACCAATAAGACTAAAAAAACTCTCTTCTGAAAATTTTTACTTTTCAAATAGCGCAGAAGAAATTTTACATTCCAAAATGTTTTCAAGCTTAAACCTAATTCGATATTTATGCTGCATGATGCAGTTCGGTACTCTAAACCACGGTAAAATTAAGGTTGTCCAACGGCAGACTACGCGTGAGAATTAGCACTTCTCTTGTACAAAGTACAACTTTAAATATTTAAAGTGTTTTCATTAGATGCATAATATGGGTTCGGAAGTTTTTCCAGGCACTTTCTTAACCAGGTTTACAGCTAAATGATTACGGAATTTTCACCAATAGGCTATGCAAAGACTCCTTTTACAGAAAAATTTGGAGTACCGCGTCAATCCCTTCTTGTGAGCGCAGCGCTCGGCGTTATTAAACTTGATGCAAACCCGAAATTTTCTCAAGGATTACGTGGTCTTGAAACTTTTAGTCATATTTGGATTATCTATGTATTTCACGTCAATCTAAATCGTTCGTGGCACCCACTAATTGAGACACCACGGATTGAAGTTCGGCAAAAAGTCGGGGTTTTCGCGACGAGGTCTCCAGACCGACCAAACCCAATTGGAATGTCGGTTGTAAAGTTAGAGAAAATTGATTGGGAGGCGAAAAATGGAATAGAAATACATGTAAGCGGAGTAGACTTTTTAACAAACTCACCGATTTTGGACATCAAGCCGTATTTACTTTATGCAGATTCAATTCCACAAGCCAACTCCGGATGGTTGAAAGAAACCCTAGTCACCTATCCTGTGATTTTTTCCGAAGAAAGTTTACAAATCTTGGCGGGTTTTGAGAAAAAGCCCGACCTAGACGTAAAAACCCTGATTGAGCAAATGCTTTCATTAGACCCTCGACCTACCTCACAGCGGCGTGCGTTTCGTTTACTTGATCCCAAAACAGAAGCCTTGAAATTTTCTTTTAGAGTATTGGAATTGGATGTTCACTGGCGCGTCAAAGATGGAAGTTTATTTATTTATGAGATTATTGATTTACGTGCCGAAGCAAAAACTACAAGCTAAAAAATAAATATTAGCTATACTTGAAAAGGGTGAGAGCTTGACTAAAAAAGGGAAAAAGTTTGCGGTTTTTTTTCAAATATATCGGTGTGTATTTTTCTATAATATGTTCAGGCTGCGTATTTTTCGGGGCCTCAAATTTTAAAAATACTAACTACAAATACACAGCACCGTCATCTCCATGGTTAAAAGCAGACCCGGGGACTGCTGATGTTGTATTCCAAAATGCCGACGATCGTACTACCATTAGCGTAAATTCAGTGTGCGAGCAGTATCAGGATTTAAGTCTTGAAGAATTAACGCGCAACCTACTGCAAGGAATTCGCGAGCGCACTTTGACAAAATCTGAAAAGCTGCAGCTCCATACCTTCCCAGCCCTGCAGACATTTATTGCTGGCAAATTGGACAAGGAAAATTTCAGCGGTGCTTTCACAGTTATTCGCACAGAAAAGTGCGTTTTTGACGTTATAATGATTGCCAAGCCACAGGTTTTTGAAATAAATCTTTCGATTTATCAAGAATTTCTAAAAAGTTTAGATGGAGAGTGATTAGCTTTGCGCTTTCGACCTATTGCTACCATTAAAAAAGTTATCGGTTTGGGCGGAGGGCTCATTGCTTTTTTTGAATTGGTTACGGAGTTTTTAATTCTAGGTTGGGCGACTTTAAAGGCGTGTTTTACGCGGCCTTTTTACGTTTCACTAACGATCGAACAATTTAATCTACTCATTGTAAAGTCTATCCCGCTCGTTCTGATCACAGTTGCGTCAACGGGTGCGGTAATGGCCCTGCAATTTGGTCAGGGAATGAGCCGCTTTGGTGGCAAACTTTACGTGCCAACGGTTGTGACTATGGCCATCATCCGAGCTTTGAGTCCTATTTTGACGAGTTTGATGATTGCAGGTCGAGTGGGTGCTGGAATCGCAGCAGAGCTCGGAAGTATGAGTGTCACGCAACAAGTGGATGCCATTCGCGCTTTAGGAACCGATCCTATTCGCAAACTTGTGGTGCCACGGGTGATTGTCTTGACCTTGGGCCTTCCAATGCTAACACTTCTTTCCGATCTGGCTGGAATACTGGGCGGCCTGGTCTCGGCTTTTACGAGCCTCGGTATCTCTCCATCTTTGTATGTTCAAAAATCTTATGACGCGATTAAAATGCACGATCTGATTTTTAGCACTACTAAAACGGGCTTATTTGGTTGTGCCATTGCTCTTATTGCAAGTTTTAACGGTTTGCGTACTCGCGGCGGCACTGCTGGAATCGGAATAGCCACCACCAAAACCGTTATGGCGGCGAGTCTATTAATTATGATTAGCGATGTATTTTTAACCAAGCTTGCGTGGATTTTGCGATGACTGAAGAGGTTTTTTTAACGGTTAAAGATCTTTCCACCCGGTTTCAAACAAATTGGATCCATAAAAATTTTGATTTAGAAATTTTTAAGGGTGAAGTGTTTGTGTTACTTGGTGGCAGCGGAAGTGGCAAAAGTACATTTTTGCGCACGTTAATTGGTTTAGAAAAAACCGAATCCGGCACGTGTTTTTATCATAATCGAGATCTGTTTCAATTAGAAGAAACGGATTGGAAAATAGTTCGTCAAAAAATCGCCTATGTTTTTCAAGGTGGAGCACTGTTTGATAGTTTAACCGTTGAAGAAAATTTATCTTATCCACTTTTAGAACACACAACTTTGAGCAAGGACGAACGCAAGCAAAAAATCCAAAATATTTTAAAGCAGCTCGATTTGGCCGACACCACAGAATTACTGCCATCATCTTTAAGCGGAGGCATGCAAAAAAGAGTTGGCCTTGCGCGCTCGATTATGATGGATCCGGATTTGATTTTATACGATGAGCCTACTGCAGGCCTCGACCCAGCCAACAGCCAGAACATCGCAAAGACAATTCTGGATCTTAAAAAAGCGGGAAAAACATCTTTACTGGTAACCCACGATACCGACTGTGCGGCACGTGTTGCGGATCGTTTCGGTTTTATCGCACAGGGTAAAATTGCAGCACTTCAGACTATTGCAGAATTTAAATCAAAACCCCACCCACTTTTAAAATCTTATTTTGACGGAGAAACATAAAATGAAACAGGCTTCACGCAAAAGTAAATTTTACCTCGGTGCCTTCACGGTTTTAATGACAGTTTTAATTGGACTTGCCATATTATTTGCAGGACAAGATTTGACGCTATTTAAAAGCCGCACAAAATATCTTGTGCTGTTCAAAAACACAACTGGTTTGCAGGCCGGAGCTCCCTTAAAAATGGGCGGAGTCGATATTGGCAATGTTGAAAGTATTGCTATTACAAACGACAATGGCTTCCCACAAATTCTTGCAACGTTGGTTGTTTACAGTCCGAATGATTTATTGATAAAAACCGATAGTGATGCTGCTCTCGAAACTCAAGGAATGCTCGGCGATAAATTTCTAAATATTACACCTGGATCTTCCAGCGCAGAAAGACTTCCCGCTGGACATTTTATCAAACCAAACGAGAAATTAGGGCTGTCTGGAGTTGTTGCAAAATCCACTGACATTGTTGAGTCAGTGGGCAAGGCTATGACAAAATTAGATACCATGGCAAGTGCACTTCCTGATCAGAAAGCCGTAAAAGACATGGCTGCCGAAATGCGAGATTCCATCAAAGAAATGCATGGCTTTCTAAAAACACTTAATTCCGAGGACTCGGCTTTACGATTATTAAGCGACAAGGCAACTGCTGCTAAAATGGATAGGACCATAAATAGCCTGCAAAGTGCTGCGCAGCATTTCGAATCGGTAGCCAAGAAAATTGACGAGGGTCAAGGAACACTTGGTTCGCTTGTCAACGATGCGAGCCTTTACGATGATATGAGAACTCTTATGGGGCGAGCGAATCGGAGTAAGGCTATGCGCTTTATCATCCAAGAAACCCTCAAAGAATCCGCTGGCGCGAAATGATAAAAATGACTGCGTTGACTTCGAAAACCCCTCCTCGCCGTGCGAATAGCACTGTCTTCGTCGGGGTTCTCTCGTCGCCTTGTCCTTTTTTCATTTGGCGCCAGCTTATTTAGTTAGGTATGCAGGTAGGTAGGTAGTTTCGAGCAAAAGATTATATAGAAGAGGATTACTTCAATGGCTTTACTAAAATTTATTCTGGTGTTTTTAATTGCAAGTTGCTCAGATGATCCGGGTGCTGCTCGTACTCAACCAGGAAATAATCCTTCCGTAGGTGGTGCGGATCAAGGCGCGAAAAGTCTTGCGGGAGACTGGTCCGGCGTTATGCAAGCAAAAGATGGTACTACTTTAATTGGAAATCCCGCTTCGGCCACCCTTAGTTTTGAATTAGACAAAACTTTTTCTTTAAAATCTGCTGATACGGCAGCGGCATCGGGCAAGTATGAAGTTTTTGGGGATAATATTACGATTTTTTTTAACGTAGAAAAGTCTAGTATATCCAATTTTGGAATTGCCGGTAGCAGACAAAGTATGACTTACCAGTGGCTTGGTTCTGACATGACATTAAAATCAAATTCCATCGATTTAAAGTTAAAAAGGCAGTCGGGCCGCGTCGACGCTACTCCATCTTCAGGAGGTTCGAAAACATTTATTGGAAGCTGGGTATGTTCCGAAGGCTCTGAGCGGAATTGGCTTTTAAATATTCGAGACAGTTCTGTCGAAGGAGCCGTTACCGATGGGCAAACTCCTGCTATGACTTTTTCTGGAGTTGTAAATCACGAACAAGGAGATTTGCAGCGTGCCTTAGTTCGTATTACAGATTCTAATAGTTCTTCTTCTGTTGGTTATCAATTTAGAATTTTACGTACAGACGACAAAACATTGCGAATGGGAAAACTTCCTAGCGGCCAGCAAAGCGAATTGTCGGTGACTTCTTGGATTGATTGTAAAGCGAAGTAGACTTTACAATCATCGTTACTTGGTTGTCAGAAATTCCAACTGACTGATATTTTCTATGGCCACCTGCGGGTTACCTTGTTTGCGCGACACAACTTGAACTCGCCCTTCAACGCGCACCTCAACGGTAGGCAGTAAAAGGCGATTACGCCCCTGTTTGACATCTGACTTCTTTAAATTCCAAATTTTGGCAGCGCGAAGGTTAATCTCTTCGAAGACCTGCGCATTTTCACTTAAAATAAAATAATCATATTTAATATCATCTGCGTCAGTTACCTGAACCGCATAGACATCTTGGCTTGTTTGAGAATTTTTTGGGTATAAAACCAACGGTCCCTGGAGCCTGAAATTTTTGCCATTTTGATCTTTCAAACTTGCGAGAACCCGTAAAGGTTCCGTTGCTTCTTCGTCGATTGCAATGTGAATAGGCGTATTTGGGTGCTCGCGAATTTTGTACTTAAGTAAAATTTTGTCTCCGCGATACAAGTCTTTAGTTAGGTTGTTATTTACAACTGGAATTGGAATAACCCGGTCGCGAAATTCAATTACGAATACCTTGCCCTCACTTAAAGAAATATGAACTTTGGCAATGATCTGGTGCTTAGTTTTTAAATCCTCGAGCACGGCTTTTTCATATTCATAAGACCGCGCATCGACAGCCGAACGTTTCAGTACTTTTATGGCATTGATGAACAAGTGGCTAATAGGCTTGCCGTGAGTTCGGCTAAGGCGCCCTGTAATGCAAACTTTATCGTGTCGTTGCAGATTTTTTACAGTAGCTGCAGCCTCATCAGCAAAACCAGTGACCGGAAATTCTAACGTATCAAACATAACTTTTGGATCAGGATTTTTAACCGATATAACGATCAAGTTTTCTTTTATGACCGCCGCATGAACATATGATATTGTCCCGCCATTGCTGAGTTTTTCTTCTACATATTTTTCGGTAAAACGAGCTGGGAGCGGCGCGATTTCATCGCAAGTCTGAGCTCGAAGATTCTGAATGTAGAATGTTAAAAGAAAAATACCAATATAACGCATGTATCACCATCCCTTTTGTAAGACTATGATAACGTTAAAGCAATAAGGTTAAAGACGCCAGAAATTTCCAATGTAAAAAAAAAATCAGAGTGAATTGCGAATAGCTGGAAGTTGCTTGAAGAATTAAGAAAAGCAAGTCCACGGTTTAAATAATTTCGCTATTTTTTCTTTGCTTGTTTTTTCAGAATGGTCGTGCGGCCAGAGGATAACTGCGCCGTCTAATTTTAACTTCTTTACAGCGGCATGTGCGGGCCTAGCATCATAGTCCACCTGCGATTGAGGCAAGTTTGACACCTTAATTGCGCGGTTATCCCAAATGAAGTCAACAACACCGCTTCGCGCCGTTTTATAATACTGGGGTTTGAGTCTGCGCTGTGAGTATTCACACAGCGCTCTGACTTCTTTCAAAATAAAAATTCGCGCAAGCGATAATTGCGTGCCGTCGCCGACAATTCCTTTATTTAAAAAACTAAAAACGCCCGTGTCAAAAAAAGTCCAAATATCTGATCCCACCGCCTCAGAGTGGGCCGTGATTTTTTGTACTAAAAAAACATCTTCAAAAGCCTGCAGGTATCGCCTCACCACGACCGAAGTTTGCTTAAAATGCCGCAAAGTCGCATATTCACCGTTTTTCAAAGTTGCGGCTAAGCGCTCGATAATTGCAAACGCAAGATCGGGATTATATCCGCGCCCATAAATTCTTGCAGCGTCACGAAAAATTGTAGTATCAACCCAATTCTGAAAATATTGCGATATCAATTCTTCGCTTCGCAAAAAAGCAGGAACTGGAAACCCACCGCTTAAAAATTGCTTCAAAGCATACTCAGTTTCAAATCGCTGTTTCAATTTGGAGTTTGGATCGCAGCGCTTCACTTCGAAACTCACCTGATGAGCCTCAGCCAGTGTGAGTGGATAAAGGTAAAGAATGCCAATACGTCCGGTCAACGACTCGCGAATCCCAAGTTTAGCCGAAAACTGCATCGACCCTGAGAGAAAATAGGTTCCTGAAATTTTTTTCTTATCAACCGCAAGTTTAAGAGCGTCAAAAATAGAAGGGACCTTTTGAACTTCGTCAATAATTAATGGAGTTGGCATTTTGGTCAGAAAGTTTTTGGCTGAGATCTGGGCGTCCTCTAGCGCGTCTTGGTCGTCAAAAGTCACGTATTTTCCAACGTTGGTTATGTCGCGGAGTATTGTGGATTTCCCAGATTGGCGGGCGCCTAATATTGCGACAATCGGCCAAAAGGATCCTTGCTTATGGATGAGCGGTAAGATATGTCTATTTTTGAGGTGTGGCATAGAACTAGTGTATATAATTACGTTTAAAAAGTTAAATATTAACACTACTTTCTATGCGAACTGAAAAGACTAAAAAAATTCCTAACACTTAAGGTTGATCGAACCCTCCTAGTAAATGCTGCCATATATGCAGATCAATACTTAACAATACTCAGGCCACCATCTGCTTCCAAAATGGCGATTCTTACAGTTTCAATTTGGTGAATATCTTGCTTTCTCATCATAATTTTTAATTCCGCGTGAGTAATGCGTTCTTTACGCAAATTCTTCTCAATGATTTTTGCATCATGAATTAAGAGTGTTGGACTTCCTTCAAAAATTCTCCGCATAAATCCACTTCGAAATGTTATAAAATCAATAAACCAACTCGCCGCAATAATTATCCCTGCCAAAAACACTCCACCAACAAGAGAATTATCGCCGCCATTCATAGAGTTTTGAACGGCATTGCTGATAAGTAAAATTGCCACGAATTCTGTCGCGTTCATTTGACCAAGCTGGCGTTTGCCTGAAATCCTTAAAAGTAGAATCACTATAAAATAAACGGCCAAAGCCCGAATAAGTAGTTCTACGCTTGTAATAGACGGCTGAGTTAGACTTTTCCACATGGTAAGTTTGTCCTAAACCTTCAATCTACCCAAGATATATGAAATTTGAAAATCAAAAAGCCCATCACGAGATTAAAAATCTCCATGACAGGCTTAAAAACTTCGATCTTCGAAGAATTACATTCGGTATCCAACACCTGCAGTTAGCGCAAGTTGATTAAAATTCACACCAGGATTGGTCAGTCTTCGGTAAAGAACTTGTCCATTAACATCGATTGCAGGCTGTACATTGTAAACAACCCCGCCTCCAACATCGATTCCTACATTAGAACTTACGTCATTATTTTTTTCACGATAACGCGCTAGTGCAGAATCTGTATCTGAAGCTTCAGACTTACTCAACGAAATCCTATGCAGTGATAGTCCAGCGGTTGCATAAGGTTTGAAAGCTGATTTTAAATCAGTAAAAATAAACTTACCGTTACCTCCAACCGACACATCATTTATTGAAATCGCCGTACTACTCACTCCGGCAGTAGACATTGACCAGTAATCAACTGAAGCTCCTACAACTACTCGGTTGTCAATCGTGTGATCGCCATAAGCACCATAAGAAATAACGCCATTGTCTAAACTACTGACATTCACAATACCCAGACGAGCACCAATAGTAGTTTGGTTTGCAGCTAATGGAGATTTTTTTGCCGACTCAACATCTCTCTGACCAAATGCAAAGCTGCTTGTTAAAAAAATCATTAATCCTGATAAAAAATTTTTGTTAAACCTAAGATTCATTGAAACTCCCTTTATAGTAGCTGTTTTTAAATTTTCGCATTTCACCATTGAAATGCTCAACAGTGGAATACTCAGCAATTTTAATGCCACCTATAAAAAACAATGTTTTCAACAAGATAAAGTTTATCGAAATCTTTTTTGGTACAGTAAATGGAAAATTGATACAAGACGCACAAAAAAAACCCTCCTAATCGGAGGGCTTTTGTTAATTAATTTCTATTAAAATTTACTACCGTTAAAACTTATTTTTTTTCTTTTTTATCGTTACTAGAAATTTTCTCCGCCTGTTGACCCTTTTTATAATCCGAGACATCGGACTTTGGGGTTTTATCTTTGGACATACTAGATTTCGGTTGGTCATGAGTGTTCATTTTCATTCTCCTTTAAAATTTAATTTTAAAAATCACATTTCAATCATATTCACTAAACCACTTACTATTCCTCCTTTCTTCGTTCTTCAGAATAAATTTCATCGTTAACTTCGGAACCTTGATAATATGGGTCAAGATATTTCGGATCATGGTTTTCTTCGTGATTGTCATAAGGCTCATGCATAAAGGCATGCGAGGACTTTTCAAAATGATCGTCAACCTGACCAATACTTGTTCTAAAACCTCCGTCCAAATCAAAATTACGATGTTCCTTTTGATAATGCTCAACATCAGAAAAATCACAGCTATTTTTTTTATTTAATACTAAGTTAAAAAATTTTTTCATGGTGTTTCCCTTTTACATTTTTCAATCGCAATCCACATACTTCAACTACCCTAAACGAAGCAAGTATGATGCCAAAAACTTTCTATCACCAACAGTTGAGCTTTGAAAAAAAGCCCGAGATGAAATTCTCAGGCTTTAAGATTGTAAAATATATGACCACTTAATATTTTGAATTGTCAGTGCTTCGAGACTTAGAGGTAGTCTCGTCAAAATCAATCTCATCATCCTGCTCCACATTGCTTCTTCGCGAATTTACATCTGAATCAATACCTCTTTTTTGGTTGAAGTTTGCATCGATTCCCTGATTTGCTTGGCCGCCTTTTCTACCCGCCTCACGGGCCTCTTCTGACGTAAACTGATGAGCGTTTCCACTTAGATGCGCTGCTTTACCGCCTTTAGATGCGATTTCTTTTTGACGTTCTTGATCCATTGATGCGAAGCCTCGACCCGAAGATGTTTTAGCATCCGGTTGCTTCTGATTAGCTGATGTTGGTAAATTCTCATCTAGTTTCTGTTTATTCATAAAGTCTCCTTAAGAAATTTTGAAATAACTCACATTCTCAAATTAAGAGACTTCAATTTTTATGCCATGTTTTTACCTGTGTTATTTAAGTTACTAACATTAAAAATTCATCCATATTAAACGTTGACTGTAGTGAGATGGCATCAGTGTTGTGTTTAATTAGATACAATTAACATTTCTAAACTCATCCCACTCTATTCCGTGTTTTGAAAGCAATTTATAAATATCAGCGCGATAACGTCCAGACAACCGAGCCATTTCAGATATGTTTCCGCGAGTGATTTCTAAAAGATGGCGCAAATATTTTTGCTCGAAGTCAGATTTTGCTTCGGTTAGTGGAATGGTAGAGTCAAATTTTTCGGTAGATGCGACTGTGACTTTTTTTTCTACTCCGGGTGATTGCGGCCATTGGGGCACTAAATCCTCCAGTTGCAAAAAGCCGTCAGCACTCATTACTACGGCTCGCTCCAGTGAATTTTGTAGCTCCCGAATATTCCCGGGCCAACTATATGTCATAAGTTTTACTTCTAAATCATGATTTAAAAAGTGAATGGATTTTTGAAATCTCCTTGCATAAATATCAATAAAATATCGCGCTAACAGCGGGATATCTTCAATTCTTTCTCTCAGTGCTGGAATATAAATTGTCAAAACCGCCAACCTAAAATAGAGATCCTCGCGCATGCGTCCAATTTTTACTTCATCAAGTAGATTTCGATTAGTAGCTGCCACAACTCGGGCATCTATTTTGATAATTTCGCTTGAGCCAATAGGTGTGACCTCGCGTTCTTGCAAAGCTCTCAAAAGCTTTACTTGCAAATTAACTGGCATTTCTCCAATTTCATCAAGAAATAAAACACCACCTTGGCAGCGTTCAAAAATTCCCTTGCGATCTAATTTCGCATCGGTAAAAGCACCTTTTTTATGACCAAAAAGTTCCGATTCTAAAAGCGCCTCTGGGATAGCTCCGCAATTTATGGCCTCGAAACGCCCACTACTTCTTTTGGACCCACTGTGTATCCCGCGCACAACAAGCTCTTTACCTGTTCCTGATTCACCTATTATTAAGACGTTTGAGTCCACATCTTTAATGCGATTAATCTGATCAACAATATTTTTAATAGGTAAACTTTGGCCGATTATCCCAAATGGATAAAGTGTTTCGTTCCAAGGATCAATATTTTTTTCATAGGCCTTTTCACCATGATCAACTACCAAAACTCTTCCGAGAGACTCGTCGCTGCTGTGGTTTAATGATCCATTGTCCATCTTAGTCCAACCGAACACTTATACTTTTGCATTAATTTTATATAAAAAAGTTTGACCCTAAAAATTGAAAATCAATCCGTGCTATTCTCTATCCAAGTTGAAGCCACAACGTGCGACCAGTCATACTGTTTCTGCGAAGAAGCTAGAGATCGAGCTTTTACTAGCAATTGTTCCGGACCCAAAGATTTCACGCTGAATTCCTTGACGATTTTGGGGAAACTCTTACGCACTTTGTCGGCAATAGGCACAGAACTAATGACCATCACTGGAATAGAACAGAACGATTCAAGATATTCTGTAATTTGAACTGCGGTTTCTCCAACTAAATAAAAATCTATTATTGCAACATCGTACTTATTGATCCAGCCTAAGCTTGATACATCGAATAGGGATAAAAAATAATCTACATTGTAGTTCATGGCATGACCCTGACTCACCATGAGTTGACAAAAATTAATGTCATCATCAATTAATAGCACGTTTGCTTTTTGCAGCGGTTTAATGTCCAAAAATAGCTACCTCCGCAGTCATGAAACCCCTTTGGGGTCATCCTTAGCTAAAGAAAATGTAGAGAAAATTTGATTCGGCTCGTAATTTACCCACGAAGTCATAGGTGAGAAACATTCGTCTTGAACAAAAGTTTGGCGCAAATTTTCAAGCGTATTATTTTTCATTAATAGGAACTGCTGATAAGAAAAAACTTCGTGAAGGCGATTTCTATATTCCATAAGTAGTTTCTCCGTTTATTTACTATTTCTTGCAAACTCTGTCCTACCATAATAACTGACCAGTCGCCCAACTTATTCCAGCTTTGCAAGCCCCGTGCCAGGGTCGAAGCTCAAGTAATTGAAAAATAAGGTATAATTTTGGCAAGGTTTTTGAAGGAATGACTTCAAAAGAAGTCGATGATCCGGTAGAAGTCTTTCAAAATACAGAGGTGTTTTATATGATTGTAGCTCCAGCTCTTGAGAATTTTGATGTTTTTTTGTTTGAATCCCAAAATGATCAGCTGCGCTCGTTTAAATCATACTTAACTGTGGCCGGGGCACACGTGGTTTCCGTTTTGATCTCAGACTTTATGCTAGAACCGTTGTTATTTTTGCCAAGTGGAGAAACTCAGAAATCATTTATTTTTCTGGAGCTTTCTTCTTCCGAAGATTTTTCTAGTTTGGAAGCCGCAAAACTTTTGCGAACGCACGGGTTTAAAAATCCAATCGTAGGACTTGTGTCCGATGTCACTCTTAACTTGAAGCTGTGCGCCCAATCTTATGGGCTAACTGATTGTATTGTTAAGCCCTCGTATCCAGAACTTGCAGATATAATTTTACAATTAAACAAAAATGCGCCGGCTTTTTTTGAATCGGAATTTAAAGACAACGAAGTTGTTATGCTTGTTCTTCCTAATTTTATCTCCGGACTTAGCCAAAGATTTTCAACTTTACTAACCGCCTACAACGCTAGTGACTGGGATAAAGTGGCTTTTACAGCACACGCTTTGCGTGGGACTGCGGCAAATTTTGGTTATCCTAAAATCACTAAACTTTGTTCAGAAATTGAAAGTACTGCAAAAGAGAAACAAATCGCATCTAGTGAATCAATTCAATCGCTTTCTGAATTTGTAGGGCAGGCACTTGTTGGGTATGCACACACGTGCTCAGCGGTGCATGTAATTTGATACAATCTGTATGAATTAAGATTCAAAGTTTGCTGGAATTCACAGCTGCTTTTGCAAATTTTTCTTGGCACATAAATTGCTGATTAACAAATATGGTCGGATTTATTCCGAAATTTACTAAATTTTCAACGCTTTAGAGGAGCAAACAAAATGCAAGCACAAACTTTGACTATGCCGATTGACAACATTGGTTCCGACGCGATCTCAGCCCTGGATAAAATGCTGCGCGGAGAAATTTCCGCCGTTGAAACATATGCCCTTGCCTTGAAACAAACTAAAAACTTTGCCATTGAGAGCGATTTGTCACAGTTGAAATCTACTCATGAAGCAGCCATGGCTGTTTTGCGTGGTTTTATTTTAGAAAACGGCGGCACCCCATCGGAATCTTCTGGAGCGTGGGGTTTATGGGCAAGAATGGTGGAGCAATTGGCTTCAATGCTCGGTGATTTAGCGGTGTTAAAATCTTTGAAAGAAGGTGAAGAGCATGGAGTCAACGACTATAACAAAGTTTTGGAAGATGACGCCGTAAGTTTTAGAACAAAAGACACGCTGAGAAGAATTGCTTTTCAGGGGCAAAAAAATATCCAAAGCCTGGATCGTTTAATCTCAAAATCTAACAATTAGCTCGAGTCGCTATCGCGACTCGATCCCGAGCAAAGCGACGGGACCTCCTGAGCCTTCGAAGAACCTGATTGCTATGTCCTCAAAAAACGTGGTTTTAATTTCTAACGTTAAGTTTTAAAATTACTAACTAACGCCACGTTTATCCAAGCCGTATTTATCAATTTTCATTATTAGTCCAGCTCGACTTATTCCAAGCTCTTTTGCTAGCCGACTGCGATTGTAGCGAAACTTCTCGAGTCCCTCTTGAATCATTTGCTTCTCTAAATCCTCAAGCGCATCTTTGAGCCTTCCATCAACTCGGTATCCCGGAAATTTATTTCCGCTACTCTCGAGAATCCTAGGCGATAAATAATCCGCCTGCAAATCAGGGTCATCTCCAGCCAATACACAGAGCCTTTCAATTTCATTTTCAAGTTCACGAACATTTCCTGGCCAATCGTAATTAATTAACTTCTCCAAACATGCTTTAGAAATATTCTTTAAGGGTTTTTTTAGCTGTTTCACATTCTGTTGCAGAAAGTGATCTGATAATATTACGATATCCTCTTTACGCGTGCGCAAAGGTGGAACCGTTACATTAATAACGTTCAATCTGTAGTATAAATCCTCGCGAAATTGACCGCTTTTCACCATACCCGCTAGATCACGGTTAGTAGCCGCAAGTATTCGCACATCAGCCGACTTAACTTGAGTTGTGCCCACAGGAGTAAAAGAACCTTCTTGTAAAACCCGTAGAAGCTTTACCTGCATCGTCATTGAGGTATCGCCAATTTCGTCAAGAAATAATGTGCCGCCGTGAGCCTCTTCAAAAAGTCCTTTTTTATCCTTTATCGCACCAGTAAACGATCCTTTAGCATGACCAAACAATTCCGATTCGAGTAGATTTTCATTGAATGCACCGCAGTTGATAACAATAAATTTTTTGTTTTTGCGGTGCGAATTGTGATGCAAAGCTTTGGCAATTAATTCTTTACCCGTTCCGTTTTCTCCTTGCACCAAAACCGTGGAATCAGACTTACTTACTCGTTCTAAAAGTCGATACATCGACTGCATAGGAGCCGATTTTCCGATCATCTGATCAAACCCGTAGCGATTATTCAATTCTTTGCTGAGCTCGTTTAAACGATCATTGGTCTCGTAAAGGTTCTTTTGTGAACTAACAATTTCTTCAACAACTAAGTGGATCAATTCTGTTAGATATTCGACTTCTTTCTTGGATAATACCGGAAGTTCGTCGATTTTCGCGAGCAGGTCTTTTTCGTTTTCTGGAAAAAATCTTTCTAAGTAATTTTTGATTTTTGCGCGCTGAGCGGGGGCTGTTTCTTCCATGATGAAACCATCGCCAAAAACCGTTCCTAAAAACTGATTATTGACTCGTATAGGTACCGAAAGAGTAGAAAATCCCGCATGACACCCACCAGTTTTGGAAATTTTTAATGAATTCATATCCACGGTTGTTTGGCGAGCCGTATCACGACAACTATTAAAACCCTTCTCACTTCCAACAATTGTTGTGCAAATAGGATTAAGTGGATTAAAAAATTTGCCAGCGCTGACGCCGCGCAAATAGCCTTTACTATCAGTGTAATTAATTTGAATTTTCCACCACTTCCCTACGATTTCTCGAAGGCGTTTTATCGCGTGAAATTTATCAAATTCTTCCCAACGCAGTTGTGAATCAGTCATGAGTTTTCTCCCCAATTAGTGTCTTTACTAACACCACGATAGGGTTATCGGACGTTATGCCTAAAAAGTTTACACCCTAAGATATTAGTCATTTCAGGAAGTTAAAGAAAAAACGTCAAAAGTCTAGGCAATTTTCCAGGAATTTTAAGGCGTTAAACGATGTCCCAACAATCTGTAAATTTACGGGCAAAGAAGAAAACCATGTGCGTTGACGACGCGCATACTGATTTGTTGACTCATGAATTTTTTGCGGTAAGTCGTCCAAGGATAATTTTTGATCTAGATATAAATTGACTTCGTGATAGCCAACAGACTGCATAATTTTGTGCTCCGACGGACAACCCTGACGACGCAGACTTTTAACTTCTTCAATAAATCCCTGGTTTAACATTTGCGTGGTTCGATCTTGCACAAGTTTTTTTGCCTCTTGCAAAAAAGGATCTAAATAAATCATAAAAAAATTAACCCGCGGCACAGAATGATTATTTTCTAGAATATTCTGCTCAAGTGTTTTGCCGGTTAACATCGCTACTTCCACGGCTCGCACCAGCCTGTAGCGGTCGTTTGGATGCAAAGACGCCCCACGTTTTGGATCCAATTCACTAAGTTTTATAAGTAAATCCGCGTTAGAAAGTTTTTCGAGACTTTCTTTTAGCTTTTTATCGGATGGTAGGTCGTGAAACTTTTCACCTAACAGCGCACGCAAATATAAACCAGTCCCACCAACTATGACGATTTTTTTACCTCGGCTGCGCACGTCAGCAATTTTTTCATTGGCTAACTTAGCGTATTTTCCGGCGTCAAATTCCTCTGACCAGTGGCAGATATCAATCAAATGATGCTGCACTTCGGAACGTTGCTTTTGACTTGGTTTCGCCGTCCCAATATCAAAGCCTTGGTAAATGGTGGTTGAATCACAAGTAATGATTTCGGCCGCGATTTTTTGTGCAAGTGTCGCCGCGAAAGTCGTTTTGCCGGACGCCGTCGGCCCTACAATTATGTACACATCCCTAGACATTAAATCGAAATTCTAGAACATCTCCATCTAAGACAACGTATTCTTTGCCCTCAGTGCGTAAAAGTCCCTGGTCTTTTAATTTTACCTTAGAGCCGGCTTTGGTGAGATCAGGAATGGTATAAACTTCTGCACAAATAAATCCCCGTTCAAAATCACTGTGAATTTTGCCTGCTGCCTGTGGCGCCCGGTCACCTTTGTGAATCGTCCAAGCGCGAACTTCTTTTTCGCCCGCAGTGAAATAAGTCTGCAAACCAAGGGCTGCATAGCCGGCTCGAATTAAGCGATTAAGTCCTGGCTCTTCCATGCCAAAATCTTTAAACATTTCTAGCCGCGATTCCTCGTCCATTTGGCTTAGTTCCTCTTCAATTTTGCCGCAAATGGTTACGGCTTGGGCTTTTTCTTTGGCAGCATGAGCTTTAACTATTTCGGTCATCGCGTTTTCTTTTTTGCCGTCAGCCATTTCTTCTGAAACATTGCAAACAAACACAACCGGCTTGGCCGTAATCAGATGCAACTCGTCAAAAGCGGTTTCCACTTCAGGAATCTCTCCAACAAAGTTTTTTAAAGGAAAAATCCGCGCTGGCTTCAAGCCTTGCAAATGAGCCTCCAAGGCTTCAAGCATAGCGACGATCGCAAGAAATTTTTTCTGACCTGATTTTGTAAATTTGCGATTTCTTTCCAGAGAAACCGTCACCGTACTGACGTCTGCAAAAATTAATTCGGTATCGATCGTCGAAATATCTCGCTTGGGATCAACGCTTCCGTCCACATGGATGATGTCTCCCGAATCAAAACAGCGCACCACGTGAGCGATCGCTTGGGTCATGCGGATGTGACCTAGAAATTGATTGCCCAAACCCTCGCCTTGAGAGGCTCCGCGAACAAGCCCTGCTATATCGACAAATTCCATACTAACGGGTATAATTTTCTGAGGCTTGATAATATTCGAAATAGTTTGTAAGCGGGAATCGGGGACATCGACGCGACCAACGTTTGGATCAATTGTACAAAAGGGATAATTAGCTGAGGCGGCTCCGGCACGTGTGATGGCATTGAAAATTGTTGATTTCCCAACATTTGGCAAGCCCACGATGCCACAATTAAAGCCCATTTTATATTCTCCCTAAAGGATTTACCGTATTTTAATTCTACTTTTTTTAACGACTCAAATTTTTGCTCAAGGTACTCACGTTAAGAGCGAGTTTGAGCTTTGTAAAGCAAATGTTTTAAATCGCTACCGCGTTAAAGCCATCGGTCGAGACGATGCGTTTGCAGAACTTAAAAAATGTTCTGGCAACCGGCCCAATAATTTGTACACTCAGTGCAAACAAGACGAACTTCGCAGCAAAAGATTTAGTCAAGAAGGCTGTAGAAAATACCTACCGGTTATCACAGTCGATCCAAAATCTTTAATTCCTTTTATTGCAAAAGGTGAAAGCGGTTATTTCGCGGGGGTGGATTTTGACAAGAGCTATTTATTTAAAGATTTAAAATTAAAAAGTTTTGACTGCGAGAAAATTAACACCGCAACCGCAAAAAGCTTTCCTCATGCCCAGTTTGTACTTTTTGGTCAAGACCCTTTGCTGTTTAAGACTAATTTGCCGATTCCAATGCCCTTGCCTAAAATTTCACCGCGCGGACTTTCGGTCGGCAATCAAGCCAAAATCATCGCTGACGAAAAGGGAAATTTACTCCTCTTTCCGGTGCTCGAATGCACGTATAAAGCACCTCTTCAACCACCTCTTCAAAGTTTGACAGTGCATTTTTTGTTGGATTTTAAGGAATTGCGTGCAACACCTTATTTTGGCACGGTTTATTTCTCTAGTACGTCCATAAAAACAATAGCTTATAGCATTGATGCTCTGCGAACTTTGGGCCAGCCCTATAAAACTTTGGCCAGGAAAGCATCTGGGGCCATTTATTTAGGTACCCTTCCGATCAAAAGCTACGACTCGGAGGGAGATCCAAAAGACCTTTGTTCCGAGCATTTTCATGGGGTGTCTGCGCCAGATCCTTTTATGGTGCTGTTAAAATCGCAAAAAGACTCGGAGTTAATCAAGTTTGCTTCATTTGTCAGTGTGAAAAATCTCTGCTCTTTTAAACAGCCGCCGATAACTGCTAAAGAATAACTTGCGAGTAGCCGGAATTTGTCTTAACTTTTAGAACTTACTTAAGGAGAAAATTTAAAATGCCAGGAATTCGAGTACGTGATGGTGAAGCTTTCGAAGCGGCGCTACGTCGATTTAAAAAGCAGTGCGAAAAAGCAGGCGTCGTGTCTGATCTAAGGAAACGTGAATACTTTGAAAAGCCATCGGTAAGATTAAAGAAAAAATCGGCCGCTGCGCGTAAAAAAGCTCAAAAAAGAGCCCGTAAATTCGGTTAATTTAAAAATAAATGGACTCGCTACCAACGATTAAAGCTAAAATTTTGGGTCGAGTCACACTTCAGCAAGTTGTGGGTGAGGCGGTTTCGCTTAAAAATCAAAGCGGCCGCGCGGTTGGTCTATGCCCTTTTCACGAAGAAAAATCTCCTTCTTTTTATGTATTTGATGACCATTATTATTGTTTTGGATGCAAAGCATCGGGAGATTTGTTTAATTTTGTAGGTCAGTCTCAAGGGCTTACGTTTTTTGACACCTTAAAATTTCTCGCTCATAAGTACCAAATAGAAATCCCCGAACTAGAGCGTAAACGGAAAAATTCCGGCGATTCTTCTACTCAAAGTTTTTTTAAGGCCATGCTTTCAGCTCAAGATATTTTTACGCAGGAACTAAATTCTTCACGTGGAGATTCGGCGCGCAAATATTTAGAGGATCGCGGTTTTAGCCCTTTAAGCCTTGAAAAATTTGGGTTTGGGTTTACCCCAGAAAAACCTTGGGGTTTAACCGAAACTTTAAAAAAGCAGCAAATGAAAGAAGAAGTTCTAATCGCCATGTCGTTAAGTTCCATCAGTCAAAAAACCGGCCGGCCTTATGATTTTTTTAGAAATCGCATTATGATTCCGATCCATGATTCTCTCGGAAGACTTATTGCCTTTGGCGGACGAACTACTGATGATCATCCGGCTAAATATAAAAATTCTGCCAATACACCTTTATTTGAAAAATCACATATATTGTTTAACTTTCATCGGGCGAAGGAAGCCATAAAGCTCAAAAAACGCGCCCTTCTGGTAGAAGGATACATGGATGCTTTGTGTTTGGCCGCAGGGGGCTTTGCCGAAACCGTGGCTTCCATGGGCACCGCTTTTAGTCATAAGCAACTTCAAAATTTGGCGCAAATCACTGATAATCTTATTGTTTTGTTTGACGGGGACGAGGCGGGTCACAAAGCCAGTCTCGACATGATCGATTTAGTTTTAGAGTTTACGGATTTAAATGTAAAAGTTGCACGGCTTCCCAGCGGTGTTGACCCCGATCAGTTTTTACGAACTCATGGTGCTGATGCTTTAGAAGAATTTTTGCAAAAAGAGTCTCTCGACATGGTGAGTTTTTGTATTAAAAATAGGCTCTTTTATGCCGGGATCAATAATATTCCTAAAATTGTAAAAGATGAGTTTATACCGTGGCTTGCGAAATTCTCGGACCCTATTAAAAAAAGTTTTCTGATTAGCAAACTTGCCCAATGGACTGAAATTTCCGCAGCCGATTTAAATCGCAGCGTGAGCGCGGAACTACGCGGTGCTAAAAAAATCACACCTGACACATCGCCAGAAAAGACAATGGCGGCTTTGACGTCATTAAAACGCCCAAGTGCTTTATTTATAGAAAGTTTTATGATTTTAGCTCACGCCCCAAACTCTGAGATTCCAGGAAGCCTGGAAGTTTTACTAAATCGAGCGTTTTCGAAAGAAGAGCTTTTATGGCAAGAAATTATGTCCGAACTCCTTGAAAAGATTCATAAAAAAACAGATTTAAAGATCGGAGATGGGGTGGAATTTTTGGCTACAGATCAGCATCCCCAAGTTCAGAAGTTCGTAGATTATATCGCTTCCCAAAAATCACGCTTTGATGGAATGCAGTGGTCTAAGACATTTGAACGACTTGAGGAAACGTTGCGTAAAGATGAAATCAAAGTTCAAATCCAACTGCTTAAAAGCACTTTAAAAGTAAGTCAAGGTTCTGCCGTGGAACGCAGCGCTTTGATACGATCGATTCAGTCTTTAACAGCAGAATTGCATGTTGCGGCAGCGCCTCATTTAAGTTAATGTCAGAAGCTTAATTACATGTCAGTTTCTGACCTAGCCTGGGATATTTCTTGTGAAAAAAAAAGTCGCTCCAAAAAGTTCAAGCAAAACCAAATCTCCGCCAAAAAACCCGATCAAGAAAAAGGTTGCGGTGGTAGCGAAAAAAGCAGAAAAACCTGCGAGCAAAAAACTTAAAGATATAAAGCTTAAATTACCTGAAAAAAAAGCACTTCCCACGCGCAAGATTATTAAATCAAAACCTCAGCCTGAAAAAATTGCAACCAAACACGCTCCGGCAAAGGCCTTGAGCAAAGAACCTAAATTAAAAAACAAACCTGAAATTCATGTTGAATCGGTTAAGAAGATAGCGGCAAAAACCGCGCTCAAAACCGGTTTAAAAGAAGACAAAAAATCTGCGGCCAATGGTTCTGATAATATTTCTGCTAAAGGTTCTGCTGGTGCTCATATTAAAGGGTCTTCCAAACTTGCGGCCAAAGATCCGTCGGCAGCCAAAGCAAAATCGGAAGCTTTAGAACTGCACAGGATTATCGACACACTTGTAAAAATCTCTAAGAAGAATGGCAGCGTTTTATATCGAGATATTCAAGCTCAGTTTGTGGATGCAGCTCTTTTAAGCGTTGACATGCTAGATGATATTTTGGTGGCTCTTAACAACAAGGGCGTCGAAGTTTCTGGAGTTGGAAAAGGTGGAGCAGATGGCCGTAAAGGCGCTCAATTTGATAGCGAAGATAGCATAGGTTTAGACGACGAAGCGGGATCTGAAACTCCGGTCGAAAATGCCGAAGGCGAAGTTGAAGCCGAAGTAGAAGTTATCGACACAAGTGATGCTTCATTAGGTAAACTAAACGACCCGGTGCGGATTTATTTACGAAAAATGGGTAATGTGCCTTTGCTTTCTCGAGAAGGGGAAGTGGTCATTGCCAAAAAAATCGAAGACGAAGAAAATTCGTTACTCGACCGACTGTTAAACTTACAAATTGGAGTTAATACTATCTTTGGCGCCGCCAGAAAATTTGTGGCTGGCGAAATGCGCATGAAAGGTTTTATTAAAGGATTTGACGATGACGAGGCTTCAAATAACGAGCAGGAGCATATCGATAAGATTCGCGAGCAAACTGCGGTTTTTTTAAAGTTAGTGGAAGAATTTGAAGAGGCGTATAAAAAAGCTGTGGATGCGCCCAAGCTTACCCCAAAAGTAGACGCTTTGCGTTTGAGAATTTTTAACGAACTAAAAGAACTTAATATTAATCGCAAACTTTTAGCCGACGCAGTGGAACAACTCGCCACGTTCGCCAATGCGATGCGTGAATCTGAACAAGATATTGCTTATTACGCCAGGCGTTTAAACACTGAAATTCCGATATTAGCCAAATGGATCAAGGAAAATCCGGCAAAACCTTTTGGTCAGGCCAATGAACGCGAATGGATGCGAATTGTCAGAAATTTCCAGGCCTCGATGGAGACTATTCAGAAAAGCGCTGAAAACGCTCAAATGGATAAAAATATCCTCCTGAAAACCCATTCCGATTTAGTGCAGATTCAAGAACGTGCCAAAAATGCCAAACGCCAATTGATCGAAGCAAATTTGCGCCTTGTGGTTTCCATCGCGAAAAAATACACAAATCGTGGCCTACAATTTTTGGATTTAATCCAAGAAGGGAATATGGGTCTGATGAAGGCCGTGGAAAAATTTGAATACCGACGGGGTTTTAAATTTTCAACTTATGCAACCTGGTGGATTAGACAAGCCATAACCAGAGCTATCGCTGATCAGGCGCGAACAATTCGTATTCCTGTTCATATGATTGAAACCATAAATAAATTAATTCGAACAAGTCGCCAGCTGAATCAAGAAATGAAGCGCGAACCAACACCGGAAGAAATTGCGGCACGAATGGATTTATCTGTGGATAAAGTTCGCAAAGTTTTAAAAATTGCCGTTGAGCCTATATCTTTAGAAACACCTATCGGTGAAGAAGAAGACAATCATATCGGTGATTTTTTAGAAGATCGCTCCATGATGAGCCCTTCAGAAACTGTGATGCAAGAAGATCTAAGACGTAAAGTCGAAGAAGCCATTCGAACGCTTGCTTCTCGCGAAGGCAAAGTGATCACTTTGCGGTTTGGAGTTGGCGAAAAAAGCGATCATACGTTAGAAGAAGTAGGGCAAAAGTTTGACGTTACTAGGGAGCGGATCAGACAGATAGAAGCCAAAGCTTTGCGCAAACTAAGGCATCCTTCGCGAAGTAAAAAATTACGTTCCTATATCGAGTGATTTGTCATCCGAACCTGCGAGAATCGCACTGAAAACAAGCAGGATCATCAAGGTGTAGCGAACAATAGCATCTTGAAAAGCATTTTGAGTTAATCCTGCAATTAAAAGCACTGTAAAACTCGCCAAAAAAGCAGCAGCAAATGGCGAGGTTTTTTTGCTGAAAAACCGTAACCAACTTAAAAGCCAACTTAGATAAATTAAAAATCCCAAGGTTCCAACTTCAACTGCCATCTGCAGGTATTGATTATGGGCCTCGTACTGCTTGGTCATATAACCTAATTGGGCTTTTTCGTAAAAAGGCTTGCGGTATTCGCCCGTAATATTTGTGCCGTGACCAAGTACCGGACGTTCTAAAAACATATCCCAATGGACCTGCCAAAAAGCCAGGCGATCATCCGTATAATGTGACTGCAAGTCTGGATTGTGAAATAAAACATTATGAAATTTTTGAGAGAAAGGATTTCTCGTGCCAAATAAAACTCCAAGACAAAAAATCATTCCAAGTAAAATAAGAAATTTTCTACGAATTTTAAGCTTTTGATAAATTAAAAATACCGAAGTTAAAATAACTACTGCCTGCATTGTTTTCGAATTCGATGCGAAAAGGCAAAAACCCATTGCGACTGAAGCACACAAAATAGAGCGATTTTTTTTCACAGAAAGCAAAAGTGAAAAGAAAAACGTGAACAGAATTCCTGCCATATAAGCAAAACTAAGTGGGTGCGAATAAAAAGCTCTAGCCCGGGGCTGGTCGATTTCAAAGTGAAGTCCCATAAGTTTCCAAGGCCAAATCATTTGGGAAAAGGCTGTTAAACCAAGAAAAAACGCAACCAAAACAAGGCTTTGCAGCATATGCTTTTTAAGGTTATGGGAGTCTACTAATGGAGCTGCCAAAGTCATAAGATAGGGCAACACCCAGAAAGTTCCATATCCACCCATGAAATGTAAAGGATGCGTTGTTCCGTGCGGGTTTAATAAATTTGCCAGAGCGAAAGAAAGCAGGAGACTTGTCATCAAAATAAAATGAAGCCGCGTATTTTGCCAAGCAAAACGAAAATTTAAAATCTTATAATTTAAGCCTAAAAAGGTCAAAAGACATGCACTGGCCACACCAGAAACGATGTGCTGACCTGCGGCCGAAAACGGAATCGCAAAAGCGTAAAGATAGACGGCACAAAAAAGCAAAACACTTTTTGAGGTAAGATTCACCTGGAATTATTTTACCGCAAGCATTCGTTCATGGCGCATAGTGATATTTTTAACCGCCAAAAAACTAGGATAGTAATTTCGGGTAGCAAATTTAAATATTTTCGACTGATGTTCGTTTTGAATGGTCATATAATTTGACCCGTATTTCTCAATTGCTCGTCTGACGCCATTCGGACCGTAATTATACGCCATAACAGTTAATGGCCACGACTTGGTTTGTTCAAATACAGAATTTAAATAATCAGCTGCCAAAAAGGTTGACGCTTTGGGGTCAAGCCGCAAGTCCATTTTTCGATTTACCTTTAAACCATTTTCTCTGGCCGTGTATTTCATTATCTGCCAAATCCCTGCCGCACCGCGTCGAGACTTTGCACCAGGATTAAAAGCACTTTCCAAATGCGGCAAATAGGCTACTTCTTCGGGAATTCCACGTTCTTTAAAAACATTTTTGATCATTGGCAAATATTTTTTTGCACGGGTTAAACTATCTTTGAGATCCACACCTCTTTGACATCGAACTCGGTCCGAAGCGGCCACGAAAAAATCTTTGTTTTGCAGATTAAGCGGGATACGGCTCAAGATTAATTTCTCGAAAGCGTCGCGCGGTGATTTATTTTTAGAGAATTGATATAGAGCTGCGGTAATAGCTTTTTCATAGCGCTGAACCGCCGCCTTTTTGTTGCGGGAATCCTGCTTGATTTCTTTTACAAGGTACACAACTTCCAAGTTTCTTTCGTCATGAAAAATACATTGATCTGGAGAATAGCGAGAAAAAACATCCTCCCAAAAATGAACAGAGTTTTGTAGGCCTTCGTAAACCGGAAGAGGGGAATTTCGTTCTGAAGAATAAGATGCAGTTGCCGTAAAAGCTAAAGCGTATAAGACAAAAAAAACAGCAGCAAAAAACTTCATTTTAAATACTTTCGCTTAATGACCAAGTTACTGACTAAATAATAAAACAGGGCAATTAATATTCCAATAACAAGTTTGTAGGAAAAACTAAATCGCGCAATACTTATTTTTGCAGAAAAGGCTTTTTTTATGAGACCAATCGACTCAACTGGGGTGACTTTTAAAGCTAGAGTTACCATGACAAGAACGCTAATACTTGTGGCGATCAAAAGCAAAAGTACCACACCACCTTGAAATATTTTTTCCTTTAAATTTTGTTTTAAAGATCCAGGAATCGAATAAAGTTTTTTTGACTTCGACAGCGTAGCTCGAGACTGTCCGTGATAACCATAAGTCATAGGGTTTACAACCTGAGGAAGATTCTGAGTAATAGAGGGAGATTGTGAGGATGAGGTGATCACCGTTTTTGCTTTTAATGAACCAAGGCCCAATCCTACGGAAAGAGGTTTGACATGACTTGATATATCGTCAGGACTATTGAATTCAAAATTTTTAGAAATTTTCTGCCGCATGTATTGAGTTTAAAACGCTTTGTCATCAACAAGCCATCGGCAAAATTTACACTGAAGTAGAATGAATTAAGTTTTAACCGACAAACTGACTTTAAAGTCCGGTTCGATAATAGGCTTTTGAAAAAGTTCTAAAGTTGCTTTTTTCTTTTTATCTTCCGAATCTTTCTTTTGGGAATCTTTTTTCTGTGAATCGTCAACGAGTTTTGTGATCATAGTCATTGCAGCATCAAACTGCGTCGAAGGAAGTGCTAAAAGCTTTTGTTTTAGAGCCATAATCTGGCCGTTTTTAGCCGATAAATGAGCGGAATCCATACGATCACGTTCCTGGCCATCCAGAAAGAACCAGATTTTTTCGAAATCAAATTGATTTTTAACGTCATCCATAAGAATCTTTACAGTAGTTACTTATTTAATATTTCGGCAGGTCTGAAAAAAACTTTAGAAAAGAGCCTCGTCATGCAACCAGAAATTTTTGTTCTGAATTCTCTGACAAAAAATAAAGAAAAGTTGATTCCACTACTTGGTGATAGCAAAAAAATAGGAATTTATGCTTGTGGAGTAACCGTTTATGATAACTGCCATATTGGCCACGCAATGCAGGCGATATTTTTTGATGTTATCCGAAAATTTCTTAAATCCGATGGCTACGACGTTACTTATGTAAGAAATTACACAGACGTTGATGATAAAATAATTGCCAAAGCAAAGGCCCAAGGTATCTCTCCCGCCGTACTTTCGCAGGCGGTTATAAGCGACACAGAAATTGACATGGCTGCCATTGGGGTAGAAACTGCCGACCTAGAGCCGCGTGTTTCGCAAATGATTCCAGAAATTATCGCGATGATCGAGACGCTAATTGATAAAGAATTTGCCTACGAGACACAGGATGGGGATGTTTATTTTCGTGTTCGAAAAAAAAGCGACTACGGAAAACTATCTAACCGCAATCCCGATGATTTAAAGTCTGGAACTAGAAATTTAGATAGTAATGGTAAAGAAGATGAGTTGGATTTTGCTTTGTGGAAAATTGACGATACAAAAGACGCATCGTGGGAAAGTCCGTGGGGTTTGGGTCGTCCCGGGTGGCACATCGAATGCAGCGCCATGGCCAAAAAATGCCTTGGGGATTCCTTCGAGATTCATGGGGGAGGTAGAGATCTGATTTTTCCGCATCACGAAAATGAAATCGCGCAGTCAGAGGCCGCAAACTCGGCACAGTTTGCCACATATTGGCTGCACACGGGTCTACTCACAATCGATCATCAGAAAATGAGCAAAAGCCTAGGCAATCATATTTTTATCGCTGACTTTTTGCAAAAATGGCCCGCAGAAGTCTTACGTTTTTCGTTCTTGCAAAATCACTACACCTCTAACGTTAATTTCTCGGAGACAGTTTTTCAAAATTCTCTGCGACGACTTTTTTATTTTTATGAGACACTGTTGCAAACTGATTCTTATCTCAAAAGACCCGTAAATTTGGAGCAAACAAAACACGAACTAGATCAAGAATTGCAAAATGTCATGCGTGATGATTTTAATACGCCAAAAGCAATAGCAGTTTTAAATGGTTCGTTTAAAAAACTTCGCGAATTATTATTGAAAAAGCAAAGTCTCGCTAACGAGACTGAAATAAACCAAAGCGCAGCAAGCATATTAAATTTCAGTAAAGTCCTTGGAATTCTAATGCAACCTGCGCAAGTTTTTGTCGCCGACGCAAAATTTAAATTTTTACTGCAAATAAATTTATCCGAAAACGACATTGAAATTAAAATTCGCGAAAGAAAAACGGCTCGGCTGAGCAAAGATTTCAAACGATCAGATGAAATTCGCGATGAATTACTTCAAATTGGAATTGAACTTCGTGATCTTCCAAACGGCACAATTTGGGCCATAAGATACAACCATGATTGAATTTATTGTCACCGATATTTCGCAGCTAGTTACAAATGCTCCATTGGCACAAAATAAAAAAATAAAAAAAATTCAGGTTTCTGATCTTGGAATTTTAGAAAACGCTTGGTTAGCCATAAAAGAAGGCTTTATTCACAAATTTGGGTGTGGAGAACTACCAGCAGAATTTAAATCCTGCCCGAAAATGTCCGCAGAAGATTGCCTGGTGACCCCCGGTTTAGTGGATTCTCACACCCACGCAATATTTGCAGGATCTCGAGCTTCAGAATTTGCAATGAAACTTGAAGGCAAAACTTATCAAGAAATCGCAAGTTGCGGTGGAGGGATTTTATCCAGTGTTACAGCCACAAGAGCGGCGAGCGCTGAAATTTTGCTTGAAAATCTGCAGGATAATCTTAAAAAGTTTTTAGAATGGGGAGTGACAACTGTCGAAGTAAAAACTGGTTACGGCTTATCGGTTGCAGAAGAATTGCGGCTATTAACAATCATTCAAAAATGCAAAGAAAATTCCAAACAGAATATTTATGTCACTTGCCTAGCGCTCCATGGTTTGATGCCAGCTTATAAGTCCCATGCTGAATACGCCGAACAATGCCGGTTCGAATTACTTCCGCAGTTGAAAAAAAGAAGTCTAGCCGACGCGGTTGATGCCTTTATCGACCACGGCTACTTCTCTGTAAAAGACTGTGATGGTTATTTTAATGATGCCAAAAATCTTGGTCTTGATATTCGAGTACATGCCGATGAGTTTAGTGATGCTAAAGCCTCTATAGCTGGAATAAATTGGGGTGCAAAAAGCATTGATCATACTCAATTTATAAATGCTGAAGCCATCCAACAACTTTCGAAGTCCAACACCGTAGCAATCCTTTTGCCCGGTACGTCCCTTTATTCTCGAATTCCTTTCGCAAATGCCAGGATTCTAATTGATCAGAATTGCGCGGTTGCAGTAGCTTCAGATTTTAATCCAGGAAGTTGCAAAATTTCCAACCTACCGATGGTAGCTACGATTTCTGCGATTCAATGTGGCATGAATATGGCGGAAGTTTTTGCAGCCGTGACTTATGTGCCCGCGTTTTCACTTGGATTAGAGCAAAAAATAGGACATTTAGATATTTCTGCAAAAGCGAATTTTGTTATTCATCAGTGCAAAAACCTCGAGGAATGGGTTGCAGATTGCGGACAGTCTAGGCCAAAGTATGTTCACGTTTAAGGTGACTCCTAAGGTCTCACCATATTTTCCGGCCGCACTGCTTTGTCAAAATCTTCACCCGATAAAAGCTGCAGTTTGATCGCAGCTTCACGCAACGTTGAGTTGTCTTTATGGGCAGTTTTGGCGACTTTCGCAGCATTATCGTAGCCAATTACAGGATTTAAAGCGGTCACAAGCATCAAAGAATTTTGCAAATGCTTTTGAATAACTTCTCTGTTTGGTTCAATTCCCAACGCACAATGCTCATTAAAATTAAGCGCAACGTCCGATAGAAGTTTTATGGATTCAAGCAAATTGTGAATCATGACAGGTTTGAAAACATTTAATTCAAAATGCCCGTTACTTCCTGCGATCGTAATTGCCACATCATTTCCCATTACCTGACAAGCCACCATTGTCATGGCCTCGCATTGGGTTGGGTTGACTTTTCCTGGCATAATGGAGCTACCCGGTTCATTTTCTGGAATGGAAATTTCTCCAAAACCACAGCGCGGGCCACTGGCCAAAAGTCTGATATCATTGGCAATTTTCATAAACGAAACAGCAAGAACTTTTAACGCACCGCTGGCACTAACTATCGCATCGTGGCAGGCCAAAGCTGCGAATTTGTTTGGGGCTGTTACAAAATCTAACTTAGTTATTTCAGCAATTTTTTTGGCGACTCGTTTTGCATAATCGGGATGAGTATTGAGACCAGTTCCAACGGCACTCCCACCTAATGCTAATTCAAATAAGCCGGTTAGAGATTCTGTTATTTTTTTTGCCGCAAATTCGAGCTGCGCAACATATCCGGAAAATTCTTGACCCAAAGTTAAAGGTGTAGCATCCATTAAATGAGTTCTACCGATTTTCACAATACTGTCAAATTTTTCGCTTTTTTTGTGCAGCGTATCGGTTAGGGTTCGTAAGTTTGGTAGAAGTTTTTGCACAATCTCCGTAGCTGCCGCCACATGCATGTATGTGGGAAAAGCATCGTTAGAAGATTGCGATTGATTGACATCATCGTTAGGATGAATAAATTTCTTATCGCCTTTATCGTGTCCAGCAAGCACACAGCCACGATTAGCAATAACCTCATTAGCATTCATATTCGTTTGGGTTCCCGAGCCCGTTTGCCAAACTACCAGCGGAAATTCCTGGTCCAATTCTCCTGCTATCACTTCGTCCGACGCTTTTACAATAAAATTTGTTTTTTCTTCCGAAAGCTTTTTCAATTCGAAATTAGTTAATGCAGCTGCTTTTTTTACAATGCCAATTGCCTTTATAAAGGGCTTTGAAAAGCGGTGCCCGCCGATTTTGAAGTTGTCGATGGAACGCTGAGTCTGAGCGCCCCAATAATGATCTGCTGGGACTTTAACTTCTCCCATGGTATCGGTTTCGATTCTATATTCAGCCATAGCTTTCCTTTCTAGAAAAAATATACTCTTAATGTCCTTAACTGAATTTAGATGAGAATCTGCCATGTCGCAATTTATATTAAATCCTCAGTATTTTTTGAATCCAAAATTTGAACTCGAGCACCAGGCCATTGTTTGTATTGATGGTGTGATTAAAAAAATCTGTCCGCTAGATTACGCAACTAAGCATTTCTCAAGTTTTAAATTAATAAATCTTTCCAATAAAATAATTCTTCCCAGTTTTGTCAATTCGCACACCCATGTTGCCATGGGTTTTTTCCGCGGCTTTGGTCACGGGAAAAAAACCCTTATCGAAAAATTTTTATTCCCAGCAGAAAAAAATCTCTCTGCCGAACTTATTAAGCCACTTTGCTATTCTTATATCGCGGCTGGAATTAAAAGCGGGGTGAGTTTTTTTAACGATCACTATTATTTTTCGAAAAAAGTAGCGGAAGCATTGGATGACTTTGGTGTGCGCGGCGCGGTTGGAGAAACCATTGCCGATCTTGGCGGGGCATTTCCAACCAGCAAAAAAGATTTCGCAAAAATAAAAAAAGCTATTGAGAATTGGCCTTTTTCCAAAAAAATTATACCACTTCTTGCTCCTCATGCGGCAGATACCGTCTCGCCAGAACTTATGCGAGATATTGCGGAGTTTGCCGAAAAGCTTGATTTGCCGATACATCTTCATCTTTCTCAAACCTTAGGCGAAAGAACACGGGTCTTTAAAAAACATAAAATTTCGCCAGTTATGTTGGCTTTAAAAAACAATCTCCTAGGACCAAAAACATTGGCGGTCCATCTGATTTCTGCAGATAAAAAAGATTTTGAAATTTTAAAAAAAACTAAAACATATATTGGATTTTGTCCGTCATCTCAGATTATTTACGAGCATTTGGCCCCAATTGAGCATTTTTCACTTTCTCAAACCTGCCTTGGTACCGACGCAGCCGCGTGCAACGATTCAGGCGATATCATGTCTGAGCTAAATTTGGCGGCGCTTTTGCTGCGCGACCGATCGAAAAAATCCGTAGATTCGAAGAAGGTTCTAAATATGGTTTGGGAAAACCCATACCGCTTCTTGGGACTCGAAAAATCTTTTGGAAAAATTGCAGAGGGTTTTTCTGCTGATTTTGCTTTTTTAGAAACAGACATTTCCGTGGAGCCTTTCTCCGATCAGTTTCTACAAAATATTTTGTATACTTTTAAGAGTCGACATGTAAGCGACGTAATGGTTGCAGGGGAGTTTATTTTAAAAGATTACGTCCTGACTAAAATAGACGAAAAAACGGCCCGAAGTGATTATTTAGAAGCTGTTTCGGAGATTCAAAAAAGAGCACATTTTGGCATGTGAAATTAAATCCCTACGGCGCTGTCAATGGGCTCTTGTTAATTCTATCCATCATAGGACTACTTTGGTTAAGGCAATACTGCATAACCCTTGCCATACATAGTCCTAGAGGATGCATTCCATCTAAAAATTCAATTTCCTCACAGCCCGATTTTTCAGGTGCGATGGCGTTACAAAATTCAAACTTCGGATTCTGAACCTTCGCTTCGTTCATGGCATTTTCAAATTGGGGAATGGCTTCAGCATAATCGGCTCGCGAATAAATAACTTCCAAAGCAAGCTTGTGAAATGGTGGACTTATCACAAGGACTTTTACTCCCGATTGGCCAATATCCTCAATTAAAAGCTTAAATAAGCTCATCTCAGAGGAATTAAAATGCCAATGGGAAAAACCATATACATTTGGGTCGGAAGCCCAACCCCTCCCATACTGCCGAACTTCCTCTAAGTTACGAACGGGAGCGGCACTTGCTGAGTAAATTAACGACCCGTCACTTCGCCAACAATATTGATTTTTGGGTCGATCTGCAATTTTGACAAATTTAACTTGTTTGGTTTTATCGACAGCAGCAGGAAGTGCCAAAGGCGCATGAAAATTTGCTTTCGTCACCGTCCAGCTAAGAAGTTCTGTAATCTCGTCTCCAAATTCATTAGCTCTGCGAACAAAATTTTTGGTCAATCGCCCTAATGATTTGGTGTTTTGGTCTGCTTTTCCTTTGAAAAAATGCTCTAAAAGCACAAGGCCAGGTCCTTTTGCCTTTACAGTCTCAAACCAATTGTCATTAACGACCCACGGATCTAGTCCAATGATGAGATATTTTGGTAGCTTGTTCAGCTCTTTTAGCTGCTGCCAATTGACCACGTAGCTTTCCACAACAGACCCGGAAAAACCCATATTGTATGTTTTCAGATCGTCGCCGAACATATCGGAAGTTACTTGCATCATACGTGACGAGCCCATAATCACTAAGTCAGGAGTTTGCATCGTCTTGAGCTGAGCTAATTTAACTTCCCACTCTGTGAAATTACCTGGAACGCTTAAGCATTCTGTACTCAGCATTTCTTTTTCAATTTCAAAAGGAATAGAGTGCCAATGAAAAGCAGAATCTCGGGAATAGTTAAATGTTGCTATAAGACCAAGACCCAGAAAAAATGTGCCGAAAAAAGATTTCATAATTTAAAACTGAAAATAGAGAAAACGAGATGAAAAGTTTATAAATAAAATATCAAAAATAGCTACGACAGCTAAAGTTATTCTGACCAAGATTGGTAAAGTTTCGAATTTTTTAAATCCCACTGCATTGGGTAAGAAATTTACCGCAAAAAGACCTCCAACAAGCAGTAAAAAGGTTGAAACATCATAGGCGCCAAGGCTTTGCAGGGTCAGGCCTTTGATATTTATTAAATATTTAAACCAATGTTTTGCACCATCAACATTATTGCTTCTAAAAAAAACCCACCCCAATGTTATCAGAATAAACGTACTCGCTCGGCGCAAAACTAGCGGCCATTTATCCCATTTTTTGGAAAATTGATGGTAAATAATGAGTAAACTGCCGTGGTAAAAACCCCAAATTGCAAATGTCAAATGAGCTCCGTGCCAAATTCCACCTAAAACCATAGTGGTCATTAAATTAAAATTCGTTCGAAATAAAGACCCGCGATTCCCGCCCAGCGGAATATAAAGATAATCTCGCAGCCAAGCCCCTAAAGTGATATGCCATCGGCGCCAAAAATCACTGGGATCGGAAGCCTTGTAAGGACTGTTAAAATTCTTCGGCAATTCAATCCCAAATAACCTTCCTAAACCAACAGCCATATCTGAATAGCCGCTAAAGTCAAAATAAATTTGCATCGTGTAGCATAACAAGGCTGTCCAAGCTGACAAAAAATTAAGCGAATTTAAATCATTAAGAATAGGATCAGCCACGGCAGCAAAACGATCTGCAATAAGCACTTTTTTACTCAGACCCACAACAAATAAGAATATTCCTTCGCGCCAATTTGGTGCAATGATCCCAGTCTTACTAATATTAGTGAGTCCTGGAATGAGTTGATTATGACGGGTTAGTGGACCCGCTACCAAGTGCGGGAAAAAAGCCACGAAACTCGCAAATTTCCAAAAACTTTTTTCAGGATGGGCGGTTCCTCGCCAAACGTCCACAACATAAGAAATCGTCTGAAATGTGTAAAAAGATATTCCCGCTGGTAAGGCGAGTTCCGACGTCACTCTTACCCAATGAGGATACATTGTCGGATCACTTCCAAGACCAAACTTTTCCATTAAAAAATGCGAGTGCACAAGGAGTTTTGAATATTTAAAATAAAACAACAGACTTAGATTTGCGATCACCGAAAAAGCAAGTAAAAAAGCCTTTTTTCTCTTATTTTCAGCTGCTGCAATATAAGGCGCTAGAAAAAAATCTATGCATGTTGTTATAAGCATTGGGATCAAAAACCACGCGTGGCCGGTTAAGCTATAGAAAGCAAAACTCGACATCGCAATCCAAAATAAAAGGGGTGTGCCTTTTAGTTTTAAAGAAATGCCCAACACTAAAGGCAAGAATAAAAATATAAATGAAAACGAATTGAAAAGCATACATCGACCAAATGAAATCTAAAATTATAGGAATATTAATTGGCAGACAAGTTTTATTTACTCTTAAACGCAGCTTCTCAAAATATTTAACCACATAGAATCATTGGAATGTTGCAAATATATCGCATTTACTACTAAAGCTTTGGCAGCACATTCCGAAAGTGAATGGAGTCTGGATTACACATCCAAATGTTAACTTTCTCAGGGGAATGAATATATGAACGATCAAATTTGGTACGTTTATCAAAACAGTCAGCAGCTCGGTCCTTTTGCCACCGCGCAAATTACCCAAATGCTGGATTCAAAAATATTAGCAAAAGAAGCCTTCTTTTTTAAAGTCGGCTGGAAAGACTGGAGGCCTGTTGAAGATTGCTACGAAGAGCTTTCCATCAAACGAGAGAACATTGCACCCGCTACTGCCGAACGCAGATCGGCGGCACCTCGGGCATCGATCGCGGGGCGCATCGTGGTGCACAACAATGGCCAAATTATCATTGGCCAAGGTGTCAATATTTCCTCCACCGGAATATTTGTCGAAACCACTGACCAGATTTTTAAAGTTGGTGAAAAATTGAAATTATCCGTGCGCGTTGATGGAATGATTAAAGCGTTTAATGCGACGGCCCTTGTGATTCGTTATAATGTCGATCCGCACTATCAAACCGGATTTGGTTTGAAATTTGAAGAAGTTGATCCGAATATTGTGACCGAGCTGGAAAAATTTGTTAGCTCCATAAACTCTAGAAACTTAATTTTAGTAAAAAATAATTAATTCCGTTCGACAGGGACCGTCGATATTAATACGAGGTAAATTGTATGAGTTCTGTCCCTGCGTCCATTTCAACTGTATCCGCAAAAAAAATGCCTCAGTGGCGTTCACTTACCACCGTTGGTCAGGCTGAAGAATTGATTGACCGTGGTTATATTTGTAACGAAGACGGCGCCAAACAATTTCTTAAAATATTTTCACACGCCGACCAAGCGCAAGTTATTCAGTATTTTGCAAAACGTCTGGCTGAGCGCGTCGACGATAGGCTTTCGTCGGAAATACTTATCGAATCGCTGTTGGTTATTTTTTCAGCTTCGCAACGTGATGAGCTTATCTATAAATTTATCGAAGAAGTTTTAAGTTCTTACGACGCCGATAAAGTGTGCTTAGCCTTTGCCGAAATTACTTTGGCAGGGGACTCATCGGAAGAAATTTCGACTTTGCAAATGATTGCAACTGCTGTCGGGGTTGTTTGTGAATTAAGCTTAGGAGTTGCCGCTTTCGAAGAAAAATTCCCTGGCCAGATTCGTAAAGCTAAAACCCTTGTCACTCAACTTTCTACGTTTTTGCTATCGGCTTCTACCTTAAATCATTTTGGCGTCCGTTTAGCACTTTTCCGATATTTTAATCTTATGGAAACAGGCCTAAGCCATAAGCCGTTCTTTTCCAAAGTTATGGCGCGATTTGGAAAATCCGTACTTGAGTATCTTCTGCAACAAATTTTTAATAAAAAAACGGAAAGTTTGGCAACGCAGTTTCTGATAGAAAATATCGAATGTCTACTTGAAGGCAATGATGAAATTCAACTGATGGTGCACGAAGCTTTTCGCCATTCCATGTTAAAATATCCGGACCGCTTTGCGATTCTTTTAAAAATGATATCCCAGCAAATTCATAAAGATGTAAATCGATTTGAATCCGCGGCAAGCCAAAGATTTTTTCGTCAGGTTTCAGCCTTGTTTAAAGTCACGTCCGACGTAAATCACCGTGAATTGGCTGGCCATATGTTTGATGAAATGCTGTGTTTTTCGGCAAATGCAGTCTGTAAAAAAACTCTCTGGCAAGTAGCAAAAGATGAACAAATTAGAAAAGTTTTTCGCGACATGATCACTTCCACTCTCGGAAGCACACCATCGCAATCAGAAACCGTAACCCGTCAGCAAAAAAATACCGTATTGGAATTCAACAAATTTAAACCCGCAAAACGCGGCCGAAAACCTTCAATTAATTTGACGGAAGTCGCTGAAATTGATCTTATGCAGCAGATTGCTACCTTGTCGGAGTATGTTTTTGACGAAGCGATTTAGCACCACTTCGTTAAATTGAGGAGAACAAGGCGCGAAGTCACGAAAAAAGCGGAGTTTACTTACTAGTAAATGAGCATTTTTGCGTTACTAGCAACGCAGTTATCGTCATTTTAACGCAGTGGGGTTAGTCAGTTTCATCATTCTCTTGCTCCTCAATATCAACAGGCATGTCATCCGAGGGCCCGTAGGGTTGGGGATTTGTCGCGGAGCCTCGCACTTCCGAATCTTTTGAGACTGCGAAATCGAGGTTAGTCTTGGCCCCGATAACGTCTCTCAACAACCAGGCACCTTTTTCGCGAATCACCGACACCGTATTTTCCGTGGTTACCACTGGTGCTTCTGCCGAGTTCGCTGCGCTACTTAAATCTTTATACTTAAGACGGAAAGTGATTTCAGTTTCACGCGGGGTACGGTCTTTTCTTTCGATCACCGCGTAGGAAATCACTTCATACTTTCGATCGATAAATGCTTGTTTTAAAGTGTCCTCGCTTGCTGCGGCAATAGATTCATTGAGTTTTCCGGTAGTTAATTCAAGCAAATTTTGTTTATCTTTAGTGCTCTTTAAATTTAAACTGACATTTAGGTATGTTTCCACGACTATTTCCGGAGGCAAATCGCTTAAGCGAGCCCCGCAAAACCTTGTGCAACTCGTAACAACAATCAGTGCAGAAATCAAAACAACGCGTTTAAAAAATTGAAACATAAGTTTGAGAACCCTTAAGCGATATTTATAAGTTTACTTTTTTTTCTGCAGACTTTCATCATTTTGTGCTGACTATTCTTCGTTAAAGTGTCGCCCAGCTTCTTTTTTGCGAGCTCGTTCCTGCCAGACCGGAACTTTTGGTAAAGTTGGAGTGACATCGTCTGGTCGACTTGCTGGTTGCTTACTGTAGTGAAACACTCCCTCATCGTCAAGCACCCCAGGTTCAGAGGGCGCGGCAGGCTCTTTGGCAGAGTTAAAAGATTTTTGTCGTTTATTTGCTGCGCGCTGAGATTTCGACCATTGAGGTCTGCCCACAAGTGGAATGGGTTTTGGATTTGCCGGCATCGCCAAGTGGGCTGCCGCAGCAAATGATTCTTCGTAAGAAGTTTTTTCTTCAGACGACCCGGTTGTAAAATGAAATTTTTTATATCTTGCGAGGCTGTCGAGCTCACCATCAATATGGAATTCAAAATCATCGATCAAAACCATAGTTGCACTGTCTGGTTTAAATTTTCCGGATTTTAAAAACACAGGAATATTCTGCGCTTTTAGATATCCTAGTCGAGACATTGGGTTTGATGCTTTGGACCGTCCAAGAAGAACTTGCACGTCGATCTTTCGGTACTGCGCGATAGTTAATGCGGTTACTATTTCGCCGTCGGTTAAATAATCCGTAGTCAGCCAAATCCTACGTTCAGCATTGCCAATAAAATGCACGACTTCATTTCTTAGATCCGCTTCCGAGTCAAATTGCCGCGAAGTTTGCCCAGAGAGTGCTAACGATTTAAATATTAAAAAAATAAGTAAAAATATTCGCAAGAAACTACACCTTTACCAGGCCGATTTCAATTTAACAATAAACGCCGAAAACCCATCCATTAAATCCTGATTTCCTGAGAACACCATAAATATATTATCACGAGTTACGTATCTTTTAAAATAATCTGGCAACCTTGAAACCGCCGACACGCTTTCAATTTTATCTGGAAAACTTTGCAACCAAGTATAATGCTCCTCACTTTCTTCTGGTTCAAACGAACAAACCGAATAAATAAGCTCTCCGCCAACAGGAAGAAGCCTCAAGGCTTTTTCAATAAGTCGTCTTTGCAAATGTTTACGGTCATCGATAACTTTTGGGGTTTTTAGCCACTTGGCTTCAGGATGCCGACGCAAAACCCCAAGTCCAGAGCACGGGGCATCAAGCAGAATTTTATCTATTTTTTTATTTAAACTGAACTCTTCAAAATCTTGTTCGTGCAAAACTATTTTATTAAAATCTTCGCTATCAAAACCAAGTCGACTGATGTTTTGACGAATTTTTTCCATGGCAACAGGAGATTTTTCCACGCCATGAATTTCTGCTTTACCCGAACTTAGTTCAAATAAATGGGTGATTTTTCCGCCCGGACCGGCGCAAGCGTCCACTATAACTTCGCCGGGGGCTGGATCTACTAAATACCCGATAAGCTGAGACGCTTGGTCTTGAAAAGAAAAAAATCCTTTTGCAAAAAAAGACCCTTCTGAGGTTTCGGGAAATTTTTTTAAGCTGAGACAAATTTTTAGATTCTCGCGTTCCGAATGGGCGTGTTCCTCTTTTAGTAATTCATGCTGTAAATCCTGAATCTCGTTTACGGCGGTTTTTAAGCTATTAACACGTACAAAAAAAGGCGGAGGTTGATTATTTGAAGTCAGCATACCTTC
Organism: bacterium; assembly: GCA_043757325.1. Lineage (GTDB taxonomy): Bacteria > Bdellovibrionota_B > Oligoflexia > Oligoflexales > RGVZ01 > JAYVPO01. Next base: position 42,099 of record JAYVPO010000206.1, on the reverse strand, counting down.
GAGTTTTTCAAATTTAAAACGCTTTGCCCAACGCGTTACCATCCAGTCTGGGTGGGCAAACTGCAGGCTTAAGTACTCTACAGGTTTGGTTTTTTTATCAGGTTTTGCGAAGTATTCTGCACGCCTAGCAATTTGCCTTAGAATTCCGTTAACAAAAGACACGGCTTGGCCCTGCCCACACGATCTAACATATTCCGAACTTTCATTCACAGCAGCTCGTTCAGGAATCTTATCGAGATAAAAAATTTGGTAGGTTCCAAGGATCAAAGCCGCGCGAATTTGGGGCGAAACTTCCGAAAGTTTTCTCGTCGACGTGTGTTGCAATATCCAATATATTTTCGAATACCAACGCAGGCTTCCGTAGAGGAGTTCTTTGGCCAAATTCTTGTCTACACGTTTGACGTCTTTACCGACTTCGGCATATAGACGTGAAAGCTCATCTTCAGGCTTTTTCTTATATTCCATAACCTGAATAAAAGCTTCAAAGGCAATCTGTCTAGCGGAAGAAATTTTTTGAGTCATTTTTCAATTCATCATCGGATTCGGGCGAAAGGTTCTTCAATTGACGACGCAATTTTCTAACCTCTAGATTTTTGGGAATGCTGTCGACTAAAAACCACACCGAAGCCATTGCTGCTCCTAATATAAAAGCACCAAGTACCAAAATAAAAACCGGCATGGTCATTGAAGGAAAAAACGGCGGAAAGTTTAAAGCAACAAGATCTCGATTATTTATTCCAATAAAAATCCCGAGGACCACAAACAAAACAAAGAACCAAAATTTTACCATTTTGACAACTGTTCGCATGTGGAAAATATCCTCGGGTATGATTCAAATCTTTAACTTCAAACTTTATCTTCAGCATTAGCTCTTGAAAAGGCATCAGCAAGAGTTGTTTTCGGCTCTGCCACCGTTCCAATATATTGCTTTAAATCTTCACCTTCGAGATTTCGTAAAAATGCTTTGCGCGAAAGCGAGAACCTGCGTTCGTCGTGATCGGTTGCCAGAACTACGAATTCCACGATGTCGCCTTCATTGACCACATCACTTACTTTTGCAACATTCTCGTCTGCAAGTTCGCTGACGTGAATCATGCCTTCAACGCCAGGAGCCAACTCTACAAATGCGCCAAAATCAGCAAGTTTAGTGACTTTTCCTTTGCCTTTAGATCCGGGTGGGTGCTCACGTGCGATTTTAGTCCATGGGTCTTCGGTCAATTGTTTTACACCGAGAGAGAACTTTTCACCTTCGCTGTCGATTTGCAAAACTTTGGCTTCGACTTCATCGCCTTTTTTGTAAATATCGCCAGGATGCTTAATGCGATCGGTCCACGAAATATCAGAAATATGAATCAAACCGTCGATTCCATCTTCGATTCCAACGAACACACCAAAATCTGTAATATTGCGAACTTTTCCGCGGATGATATCACCAACTGTGTATTTTTCCTTGATAACTTCCCATGGATTTGGTTCCAATTGTTTCATACCAAGGCTAATTCGGCGTTCTTTTGTGTCAACCGCAAGTACGATCACTTCGACTGTTTCGCCGAGTTGGACAAGCTTGGATGGATGTTTAATGCGTTTTGACCAAGACATTTCACTTACGTGTATAAGGCCTTCAATACCACCTTCAAGTTCGACAAACGCACCAAAATCCGTAACGCTTACAACTTTGCCGCTGGTTTTCATACTGACTTGATATTGATTTGCAACGCTTTCCCATGGATCTGGTTGCAGCTGTTTATAGCCGAGAGACACGCGTTGGCGCTCTTGATCAAATTTCAAAACTTTGACTTCAATTTCTTGACCGATTTCGAAAAGTTCTGTCGGGTGATTCACGCGACCCCAAGACATTTCGGTGATGTAAAGTAAACCATCGATTCCACCGAGGTCAATAAACGCTCCGTAGTCCATGATGCTTTTAATAATTCCGCGCAAAGTCGCGCCTTCTTTAATCATTTCCATAGTGCTGCTGCGTTGTTTTTCGCGCTCTTGTTCAAGAATAATTCTGCGGCTCAACACGATATTATTTCGCGACGGTAAAAATTTAATGATCTTAAACTGTAATTTTCCATCGACTAATCGATCGGAATTTTTAACCTGACGGATATCGACTTGTGACTGGGGTAAGAATGCTTTTACACCGATATCTACCGCAAAGCCACCTTTGACTTTTGCTAAAATTGTGCCTTCCACGATTTCATTATTTTGAAATGCTAGTGCGATGCGGTCCCATGCGCGCAGCTGAATGGCTCGCTGGCGACTTAAAACCATATTGCCTTCTTGATCTTCGAAACGATCTAGATAAACTTCGATGTCTTGGCCAGGAGCGATGGCGTCTAACTCTTCTGGAGAAAATTCATTTTTTTGCACTTCACCATCGGATTTGTGACCGATGTCAACGGTGATAGTGTCGCTGTTAACAAAGACAACTTTTCCTTTAACGATACTGCCTTCGCGTACACCCCCGCCGTTTTCTTCTGAAGCCAATAGATCGGCAAAATCCGTGTTGATGACGTCGTTTGATTCAAAATCCGAATCGGAATCTTCCCAGCTGATTTTAAATGGTGCGGTGTGAATTTTTGTTTCCTGTTGCTGCATTGGTCTTTTTTCCTCTAGTTAATAAGATAACCACCCTAAATAAACTCTTCTGGTTGTTGCCTTTGCCTATCAAAGTCACTTTGAAAGAGCTTTTATGCTGAACCCTTATGGCTACGCCTTTTAAATTAAAATGTCAATCAATACAAAGGCTTATATTTTATAGAATATTATAAACAATTTTATTTCATTAAAATATGTACATTTCTAATAAAATATTGTATAAATTAAATAGGCCTAGTGTGGCCTAATTCTCACAAGAATGTTGAAGTTGGTCTTAAATCGAAGGAGTTGTTAATGAAGTTGAAGTGGAATTTTTTTCTTGCAGCCGGAATATTTGTGTCGACTGGATCTAGCTATCTGTTTGGTCAGGAATCTTTGCAAAATAATCTTGCCGATGGTTCTGCGATCCAAATCGAAGAATTGACGATTAATCCTATTAAAGGTTGGCAGTTGGATCGAACCCGCGGCGGAATGTCGGTTGTTATAGAAGAACCGAAAAGCACAGAGGTGGTTTACGACAAACCTACCTACTCACGAAATTTAAGCGTTTCAAAATACTCCCATGGTGCGGTTATTAACGCTGAGAAACTTGAAAGTTTTAAAGGAATATTAAATAAGAAATTTGCGACGGATTCTAGATTTTCGGAATTTAGTATTAACGAAGCAAAACTTGTCGACGTCCGCGCCAAATTAGACGGCGGATTAATTTTTACGAGTTTTAAAATTGGCAGTGTTCCGATGATGCAGATGCATCTTTTAGTTTCGGGTAAAAATTATCAATATCATTTGGCGTACACGGATTTAGCGTCTCGAATGACTTCTCAAGATCCTTTTTATAATTTAGCTTGGCAAAGTTTTATGAGTGTTAAATTAGCAAACCCGTCGCCCGAAGCACCAAATAATGGTTTGCTTGCAGCGGTAATTGGAAGTCTAGTCTTAGGCGTTGGAATCATATCCGTTCTTGCTTTGAAAAAATCCAAGCGCGATTTTAACGATACCACCGAAACCCTTTTTAATGATCACGATGAAAAATCTGATATTGCTCTCGAAGTCAGTACCTACGGCACTGCAGTAGAGGGCTGGAACCTGCGAAAATAAACAATAACCGGTGCCACCCGACCTATTAATTATTATACAGCAAGTGTACAGATCTACCTTGCTGTATAATAATTAATAGGTCGGGTGGCACCGGTTATTTTATTTAAGTCTTGTTCGAAAGTAAGGGATGGCTTTTTTTAGACCGTCTTCTAGTTTTATCGTTGGCTCCCACTGAATGGTTTTACGAGTCAAAGTCAAATCAGGCCTTCGGGTTTTGGGATCGTCACTTGGCAATTTTTCAAAACGAATTTTTGAGCGGCTTTCCGTTAAATTAATAACTTTTTTTGCCAACTCCAATACCGTAAATTCTCCTTCGTTGCCCAAATTTATCGGGCCAGATTTTCCTTTTGCATCTGCGAACTTCATTATTCCTGCAACCAAATCGTCGACATAACAAAAAGACCTTGTTTGCAGACCATCTCCATACACAGTAATATCCTCATTTTTTAACGCTTGAATAATAAAATTACTTACCACGCGACCGTCATTTAGTGCCATCTGCGGTCCGTACGTATTAAAAATCCTTACCAAACCAGCATCAACATTATGCCTTCTGATATAATCAAAACACAGGGTCTCTCCAATCCGTTTGCCTTCGTCGTAACAACTTCGGATTCCGATGGTATTAACATTTCCCCAGTAAGTTTCTTGCTGCGGATGCTGCAACGGATCACCATAAACTTCCGACGTACTCGCTTGGATAAACCGCGCTTTATTTTTTTTTGCCACACCAAGCATATTTAATGTTCCTAAAAAACCAACTTTTGCTGTCCAAATAGGATCTTCTTGATAGTGCACGGGGCTTGCAGGACAGGCAAAATTAAGCAGTAAATCAACTCCAGACAAATCGATCGGATTTATAATATCGTGATTGATAAATTTGAAATTTTTCAGTTCCAAAAAATTTCTAAGATTTACCAAGCTTCCCGTGTGCAAGCAATCGATGGCAGTGACCGTGTAATTTTGTGCGAGGTATTTTTCGCAAAGATGACTGCCTATAAAACCCGCACCCCCAGTGATCACCACGTGTAAATTTTGCATCTCTTTTTCTTTCTTCCTTTTCTTTGCTGATCGATAGTAGAATATTGATTCAAAAAGAATAACATCTCTACAAGGATTAATTTAGAATGAATATCCACGAATACCAAGCAAAACAACTTTTTCGTGACAATAATATCCCTGTTCCCGAAGGCTACTTGGCGCACTCTCCTATTGAGGCTGAGTTTGCGTATTTGCGCTTAAAATCGCCGGTTTCTGTGGTTAAAGCTCAAGTCCATGCTGGCGGACGCGGCAAAGCTGGCGGGGTTAAGTTAGTTAAAACTGCTCAGGAATGTTTTGACACAACTAAAAATATGATCGGGATGAAGCTCGTCACAAAACAAACAGGTGCCGAAGGCAAAATTGTTCGCAAAATTTACGTGGAAGCCGGGAGCGAAATCGACAAAGAATATTATCTGGCCATGCTTTTTGACCGAGAATCAGCTTCGATCGCGATAATATTTTCTACCGAAGGCGGAATGGATATCGAAGAAGTTGCAGAAAAACATCCCGACAAAATGGTGAAAGTCATAGTGGATCCAACCGCAGGCCTTCAGGGTTATCATTTAAGGCAACTTAGTTTTGGCGCAAAATTACCTGACGATCAAAGTAAAGAACTGCAAAATATTGTCAAAAATCTTTACAAAATGTTTTTTAAATATGATTTTTCCATGTTGGAAATCAATCCTCTTGTTTGGACAAAAAAAGGCAAATTTTTTGCACTAGACGGCAAAATGAATTTCGATGAAAACGCTTTGTTTCGGCATAAAGATATCGAAGCCATGCGTGATTTTGACGAAGAGGATCCGCGCGAAGTCGAAGCCTCAAAATATGGGCTAAATTACATTGGCCTCGATGGCAATATCGGCTGTCTGGTTAATGGTGCGGGCCTAGCCATGGCAACTATGGACATTATTAAACTTTACGGTGGCAAGCCGGCGAACTTTCTTGATGTTGGCGGTGGGGCTTCTGGCGAAATGGTAAAGAACGCGTTTCGCATTTTATTTAGTGACACCAATGTCAAAGCTGTATTTGTGAATATTTTTGGCGGAATTATGAAGTGCGATTTGATCGCAGAAGGTGTAGTCACTGCAGCTAAAGAACTCGGCTTGAAAATTCCTTTGATCGTTCGGCTCGAAGGCACAAATGTTGAACTAGGCAAAAAAATTCTTGCGGAATCTGGACTTAAAATTACGGCTGTCGGAGATATGGCCGAAGGCGCTCGCAAGGCAGTGGACGCGGTAAAATAAAAATTAAAAGGAATTTTTCTACATGAGTATTTTAATCAATAAGCACACAAAAGTTATCACCCAGGGTATCACCGGAAAATCCGGAGAATTTCATACGCGGTTATCACACGAATATGCACCGTGTTTTGTTGGCGGCGTGACCCCTGGAAAAGGCGGTCAAACCCACGTCAATCTGCCGGTGTTCAACACCGTTCAAGAGGCAAAGGAGAAGACTGGCTGCAATGCTTCGATGATTTTTGTGCCGCCGCCTTTTGCAGCGGATTCAATTTTAGAAGCCATCGCCGCAGAGATCGAACTTATTGTTTGTATCACCGAAGGCATTCCAGTTTTGGATATGATCCCCGTAAAAAGAGCTTTAGAACGTTCGCGAAAATCTCGCTTAATCGGTCCAAATTGCCCTGGAATAATTACTCCGGGCGAATGTAAAATCGGCATTATGCCGGGTCATGTTCATAAGCGGGGGAAAATTGGAATCGTGTCCAAATCAGGAACCTTAACTTACGAATCCGTTGGTCAGACAACCGTTCTTGGTTTAGGTCAAACAACCTGCGTGGGTATAGGTGGGGATCCGATTATTGGAACGAATTTCATCGATGTTCTAGAGCTTTTTGAAAAAGATCCAGAAACAGAAGGAATTGTTCTGATCGGTGAAATTGGTGGCGACGCGGAAATTAAAGCTGCCCAGTTTATTAAAGAAAATATTCGCAAGCCCGTGGTCGGATTTATCGCAGGTCAGGCAGCACCGGAAGGAAAGCGCATGGGACATGCTGGCGCAATTATTTCGGGTGGACACGGAACCGCTGCCGAGAAAATGGAAGCCCTAAGATCTTGCGGTGTGGCCGTTGCAAGTTCTCCAGCAGAGATTGGCAAAACACTTCTTGAGCATATGAAAAATTTTAAACGCCGAAATTAATCCGTAAGGGTACTTGCATCCTGTGAACTGGTTGAAGAATCACCCGAAGAAGATGAACTCGCAGAAGAAGTTGTACGCATAAATCCAACTTCCCCAGTATCCCCATTGCTCGCCGCGATTTCAGACCCGTTCCACACGGCAGATACCGAGGTCACAACTCCCATAACGGCACCCGATGCCGCAATATAATAATTAAAAACAGCGCCATTATTATTGGAATCTTGGAGTTTGATTCCTAAAACATCCTGCATCGTGTGTGCTTTAGAGCCGAGAGTTTGCGTCACTGAACTGTATAATTTAATTTCATAATTGTAGCGCCCTGTGTTTTCCGATAAATTTAGTGACGTAGAATTTTTAACATTGAGTTTCGCTGCGAGCGATGCATAAATGGGAGAGAATTTAGGATTTGCATTATTTGGGGGCGAATACCCCCAACCGGTTGTATAGTCCGCGCTTTCACTCCAATTTGCACCAGATCTCGCATGGGCTGTGGTGCCATAAGTGCATCCCCTTCCCGGCGCACTTTCTTGACCTAGCATCGCTAAAGGACAAGAACCTCCGCCGTAAGAAATCACCTGGACATCTTTTGATAAAGCATCAGATGCCTCGGGGTCTTGGAGAAACTTAAAAAAGTTTGCGTACTTTTTATCGTTTTTCATTTGACCTAATTCCAAAGTAGTTCCGCCATTAGCCGAAAATTCTTTCACCTTACCTTCTTGAGCCTTGCAACTTAAAAGTAAAATAAAAAGTAAATATTTCATTTCAAAGCCCTCCTAGTACGGCTTGCTCGAGAAAAGTTTTTTGAATCTGAGCCAGGGACCGGCGGTAATCAATTTGAAAGAAAACGTCATAGATAGCTAGCAGACTTCCATCATTCATTTCGACAATAGATTTTACCGGTATGATATTTCCCGCAACTCGCAAAGGGTGCAAGAGAGTTTGGTAATCTAACCGAATTTTTTTAATTCCGAGTTTGGAGAGCTCTATTAACTCGCCGGGTTCCGATACTCCATTGTGGTTTTCATCGAACCATATTTTTAATTTTTTAAAAACTGGATTACTCTGATCGATGTATCCTTTATTTTCAGTGTCGTACTGCGAAAGCGCAATAAAACCATTATCAAATTTTTTCTTTTGGCCATCGATTCGGAAACTGTATTCTCCAAACAGTTGACGACCATTTTTAATTTTTCCATCCCCGTCCAGATCGATACAGAGTAAACCTGCTTTTTTTCCGACCCAACCGACTTTTCCTGCCGTTCCAGTATTTTTTAAATCAAATTTTACCGAAAATTTTTTGTCGTCAATGGAAGTCAGTTTTAATTTTTTATCTTTTGAAAAATCAATGACTAGAGGAGATCCAGGATCTCTTCCAATTCGCGATGGACTAGCAAATGCATACATACGGCTCGGGTGCACTCCTGCTACGCAAGGAATTCCCTCACTTCCGGGGCAACTTCCGTATTCACCTGCTCCAGAAATATTTTTAATTAATATATTTCCATTTTGAAACCTTGCCGTTCCCGTTGCATTCTGAATAGTGCTTATGCCGTTGGAGTGACCGGCATTTGGTACATTTTTACGCGCCGCTTTCCCGGAATAAGGTGCGGAATCGTTAGTAGGTACAAATACACTAAATCCAATTTGTTGATCTCCAGAGAGAGCGGCGGCTGCTGCAGTTATATATTTTGTTTTAGTGCGCAACACAAATGGCGAGCCACCAATCGGATCTACACCCGCGAGGTTTAAGTCTGATCCAGCAGCAGATTCTCCGTTTATGATTGAAAATTCATCCACAACACCCGACGCGAGAAGCTCACCCGAACTGGAAGTCATTTCAAATCGCTGTTCATCCGTGGGATGGTTTTTTGTGTCTTGATTGGCAATCATATAAACCGTCCACTGGACAACACCATTGTCCGACCTCGGAGCACTTGTGGGCGCCGCAGACGGTTCGGCACTTGGTGCGTTGGAAGGAATAATTGTTGGCTCAGATGTCGGGGAAGATGTTGGTAACACCCGGGGCAAAAAATTATCTGGCGGCGGAACCGGCATGACTGGCGGTAGATAGGGTGCGGGTAACGGCGGTGGCAGAGGGCGGAAATTGTCAGGTTTTGCCGGCGGATTATAAGGAGTATTGGGAAGTTTGGTAGGCTGGTTTGGAATGCGAGGAGGAGCTTGAAGTTGTTCTTGGGGCTTTTTATTAGTCCCGATCAAAGGAATATTAGAATTGGTGCAACTTAAAAAGAATAAAACCAAAAAAATCTTAAGCACAAACATTTTACCTCTAGAATTGAACTATAAAAATGGATTTCCTACTTACATTATAAAGCAGTTAAACTGATTCAGCAACGACCCCAGGCAAATCTTCAGTTGTCGGAAAATTGCTCGACCCGTCTTGATTTAGGTAAAAAGTATTGCCTGGCGCAATTTTTATGGAGGATATGAATTTAATATAGTCGTCGAGGGTCTAATCCGATTTCAGGATTAGAATTCTTACTACTCATGTCAAATTAAATTAAAATCAATTTTGATATTTTTTATCAAACTGGTGCGACATTGCATTAAGATCGATAATCGTAAAAAAATCTGTACATTGAAAATCTAAATCCATCGCGGGAGCTCCGTAAATTTTCGCTCCTGCCTTAAAATAGGATTTTAATAATCCTGGAACATCTGCGGATAGATCTTTTTCTACGGGTAACAAACTTTGATTTTTAACTTTTAGTTTGTCTTTTACTGAAATATCAAATTGATTTGAAGACAAGCCTGCTCTTGCAAAATAACTTTGAAAATCAACCGCAAGTTGTTCATCAACAGACTTCAAACTTGCAAGTCCAAATAGATACTGGGCGCCACACGCTTTAACATAAGCCGAAAGCCCTCGCCAAAGAAGAGTAATAACCGAACCCGTTCGGTAGTCCTTGTGGATACACGCCCGACTTAATTCAACTTTTGTTCCAGCGTGTGCTATAAAATTATCAATCTCAAATTCGGTAGCCGAATAAAAATCCTGAGAAATAGAAGAAAAGATAAGCCGGTAGGTTCCGACGACTTTTCCAAGTTTGGCATCTAAAATCACCAGATGATCGGCGTTGCGATCAAACTTATCACGATCAAATCCAAATGGAAATTTTGCATTTTTATATTCGCGATGAAAAACTTCATAGCGTAATTTGTAGACCTGTAAAAGCTCGCGTCGCGTTGAAGCAGTCTTTACAATATAATCGCCCCGCTGAAAAAAAACCGGAACTCTCAGGTTAAACGATTTTTTAAAGCTGCTCACGATACCTGTAGTATAGCTTGCAATCGACTCAGCTGCAATATTTGCCATGTTTTACACCTCTGTGTGAAATTTGCGACTTTTGCTAGAAATTTAAAAAATATTAACTAAGCTTATGATTTCATAATTTAAACAACAATGGATTAAAACCATATTAATTTATTGTTAACGTCATTTCGAATACGAGCCGAAAGTCGTTATATAATGAAATAAAGATTAACCCTCAGAAATAGTTTGGATTCCGACGCCGTGTATTCCTTCGACGAAATCAGCAAAAAATTACCCGAATTAATGGAACTTAAAAAACTTCTCGAGGATAACCCCAAGGTTTATCAAAGCGAAATCATAGCCTCAGTTCCCTATAACGATAATCTTTTTCCTATTCATGCTGTAACTCTTGGTAATCCACCCAAAAATGCGCCAACGTTTATTTTGACAGGTGGCGTTCACGGCTTGGAAAGAATTGGCACACGAGTCATTCTAGCTTATCTGCAAAAAATTGCTCGGTTCGCCCAGTGGGATCCTCACTCCACTGAAATTTTTAATCGCATGCGTTTGGTCGTTATTCCAATTATCAATCCAGTGGGAATGTTTCTTGGACGTCGGTCGAATTCAAATGGCGTTGATTTAATGCGCAATGCGCCGGTAAATGCTGATCCAAAAAGCACTCGAGGACTTATTGCAGGCCACCGCATTTCTAATCGAATCCCCTGGTATCGCGGTGTGGAAAACGCCGCCATGGAACTTGAAGCTCAGGCGCTTTGCGATTATGTTTTAAAAATATCAAGTCAAACTGAGATGACTCTCTGCCTTGATGTGCATTCTGGTTTTGGGGCACGCGACAGAATTTGGTTTCCCTACGCTAAATCCCGGGAGCCGTTCCCGAATGTTGCCGAAGTTTTACTTCTGCAAGAACTTCTAAATTCAACTTTAAGTCATCATATTTATAAAATCGAACCGCAGTCGCTGATTTATACGACCCACGGAGACCTGTGGGATTATATGTACGACGGAATTCGAACAAAAACTCCGCAAAAATTTTTTCTTCCGATGACCTTAGAACTCGGAAGCTGGCTATGGGTCAAAAAACATCCTATTCAAATGTTCAGCGCCGCTGGGATTTTTAATCCTGTGCAGCCACATCGGCAGAAAAGGATTTTACGCCGACATATGCATCTTTTAGATTTTCTAGTACAAGCCGTTGCGGCCAACGAAAACTGGTTAAAAAAAAGTCTGAAATAAAGCGTGTTAAAACATCCATCCTGCGGTGGCAGTAATTTGAAAATGACCGGCCTTTCCTAGAGCGTCCGATAAATCTTTTGCGTCATTAGCCAATTTTTTTTGCGAGTCCGAAGGGATGCCGCCTGTTTCACTACTATAGGAGTTTGATGAACCAAAGGATAAATAATAGGCTAGCCAGTCGCCACCGATAAAAAATCCACTATCCCAGGCCCATTGATTTCCAATTCCAAACCCAACAACATTTGCAACACTTTGGCCCGTAGTTCTAACGAAAGTCGAAGGGTCAAATGTTGAACTCACTTTTAGATCATAGTTTAAAGTGCGCTGGCCTATTCCACTAAAAATATTAAAACTATTTCCAACAAAAAAACGCCCGTGCAAAAGAATAAGCGAAGCTGATAAATCAGCAGTTTCAATTTTTGAGCCTAGCGAATCTCCAATTCTGGACGCTAAATCAATCCGACCCTTGAGGTACTGCAATCCAAGTTGAAATTTCTCGGTGTGATTATAAAACGCACGCAACCCAAAACCATTTATCCCACCGGCAACCATTCCTCCATCTACAGCCGCGCCCGCAACCTTGTTTTCTCGAGCAATAGCACTTTCGCCTAACAGAACTTTGCTTGATTCAAAAGATCCATCATCTTTCTGGCCGGTTATATCTTTGGTGGTTTTGGCTTGAATACTAAATGGAGAAAGCATCACAGTCAAAAAAGTAAAAATCCGAAACGTTTTGGCAAAAAACTTCATTGTTAATATCCTAAAAAATTTGATCGGTTCATGTTAGCATAACTTTTATGAAGCATTCAGTAGCTATTGTCAATGTCGGAACAGAAATAGTCGATGGCGACGTGGTAAACTCCAACGCTGCGTGGCTCGCAAAAAATCTTACCGCTATCGGCTTTCAAATCAAACAGCATATCAGCGTGCCCGATGATACCGACTACATGCTGCAAGCATTTGCCGCAGCCGAATCGACTTGCGATTATATTTTTGTGACCGGTGGGCTTGGTCCCACAACAGATGATTTCACGCGCGATGTTTTAGCGCAGTATCTCGGACTGAAGCTAAACTTTAACCAAGAGTCTTGGGAGCGAGTGGAAAAACTACTAAATTCACGGCGAGTTCCCATTTCGGACATAAATAAACGGCAATGTTTTTTCCCAGAAAGTGCCGAAATCTTCCCAAATTTGCAGGGTACTGCTGATGGGTTTCGAATCGTCAAGAATGAAAAACATTGGACAATTCTACCAGGGCCTCCCAAGGAATTGCGTTTTCTATGGAATCAATATTTTAAAACCCTCTATGAAAAAACTGTTTCATCGGAGGATAAGCTTCATTTGGCAACCATAACAACATTTGGTGAGAGTGAGTCAAAACTTGGTGAAATTGTTGAAAATTTATTTAAGGGAATCGACTTTCAAATCGGTTACCGAGCGCGGGTTCCATTTGTCGATTTGAAATTTTGGTATAAAGTATCCCAAAAAAATCTTTTGGAAAAAAAACTCGCGGAACTTTCCGAACTTATAGAGCCTTTTTTGGTTTCACGAGATGGGATCGATCACTTAGATAAAGTATTGACTCAATTTTATTTCTCGCCGCAAGTACAAATTATCGATGCGGCGACTTTAGGAATTTTAACCGAGAGGCTTTTTAAAAAACTTGCCGAAGAAGTCTATAGCGAACTCAGAACAAAAATTACAGCCATAACCTTTTCGCAATTAGCTTCTGGCTCTGCCGAACAATCGTGTACCCAAATTCTACGTTCGGCGCAGGAAAATTTTGTTGTTGTGGTAACGGGAATCGACGAAAACAACCTTTGGTGTCTTGGGGTAAAATCTGCTGGCAAACTGCAAACCCACGTTGAAAAGCTTAAATTTTCCGGACGGGAATTTGATGAAAGAAATCGAAAAACCATCACAGAATTAGCATTTATTTATCTAAGTCGTATTTTGAACCAATCAACTCAAAGTCAAAAAGGGCATTAAATGACTGCGACTTTTTCATTTCTAGACGTCGAGAGTTATTTTCTAGAATTTCTGCAACCGGATCAAATCCTCAAATCCGAAACAGACAAAAAAACCTACGGAACAGATTGGACAAAAGTTTATACGCCTAATCCTTGCGCAATTTTATTTCCAAAAACCACCCTCGAAGTTTCAAAAATTTTAAAATTCTGCCATAGTCGCAAAATTCCTGTCGTACCAAGCGGCGGGCGCACAGGCTTAGTTGGAGGAGCGGTAGCAAAAGATCAAGAAATTGTTTTATCCCTTGAAAAAATGAACAAGTTGCTGCAAGTAGATTCTGTAGGTTTGACAATTTCTGCGGAAGCCGGAGTTACAACCCAGGCCTTACAAGAAGCAGCTGCGGAGGTTGGGCTTTTGTTTCCGCTAGATTTAGCGGCTAAAGGAACATCACAAATAGGGGGCAACATTGCCACGAACGCAGGTGGCGTTAAACTTATTCGGTATGGCGGCACCCGCGAGCAAGTTCTTGGAATAGAGGTGGTTTTGGCCGACGGCGAAGTTCTAGATCTTAACACCAGCCTTCGCAAAAATAACTCCGGCTATGATTTGAAGCAGCTTTTTATAGGCTCAGAAGGAACACTCGGAATCATTACGCAAGCCACTCTAAAACTTGTTCCAAAGCCAAAAAACATGAATGTTTCCATTATGGCCGTAGAAAAGTTCTCGGATATTCCAGAGATTTTGCGAGTTGTTTCTAAACGCGGGCTGACCGTTACTGCATTTGAATTTTTTACGGATATTGCGCATACAATCGTTTTGAAATACCAAACCTCTTTAAAGACACCATTTGATAAAATCCATCCGTATTATGTTTTGCTTGAGATTGAAGATGGCGACAACCTCAATCAAAATCTCGAAGCTTTACTAGAAAGTCTATTTGAACATTCTCTTATTTCTGATGCGGCTATTGCTGCAAATTCCGCACAATTTAAAGATTTTTGGGGCCTTCGAGAAAATATAACGGAATCATTAAGCATGCATGGGCATGTACGTAAAAACGATATTTCACTCCCCATCGATCAACTTAATAATTTTGTGAAAGATTTAAATTTGTTTTTACAAAACCTCAAAAGCCCGATTGAGTTAGTGTTGTTTGGCCATATCGGAGATGGAAATTTACATATTAATTACGTCACACCAAAAACTAATGATTTTAAAGTTTTTCAGACCGCTGCTCGCACAATTGAATTAGAAATTTTTAAACTGCTTACTAAATTCAAAGGAAGTATCAGTGCTGAGCACGGAATCGGCTTAACCAAAAAAGAGGATCTGCACTTTACTCGTCAACAAAATGAGATTGAATGGATGAAATCTTTGAAAAAAACTTTCGATCCACTTGGGATTTTAAATCCTGGAAAAATATTTTAGTTGACCAGTTTAGTGCCTACAGAAGCCATCTGGGCCGAAAGTGCATCAGGGTTTGGGCAAGTTCCTGCGCAGTCGTAAACTGTTCGAATTCTTGCAATATCACCTGCAGAAAGCCAACGCTGTGACAGACCCTCGCCAATATAAATTGCCGCAAGCATAATAGATTTATTGTCCACTGGATCGTCAACGTGACCAAGGCCCAGCATATGACCAAGTTCATGTAGGCTTACTGTTTCATGGTCCGCCACGGTTTTATAATTATTCGGTTGTCCGTTAGGATCATTTCCTTTTTTGACACAGCCGTCCAAAGATTTTGCGTTGCACAGCATATAGTCTGACATATTATACCGCATGCCGGATTTTTCGATTTTAGTTCCATCGGTTTCGGAATAACTCCAAACGGTAGTAGCTAAAACTTCTGAAGGTTTGCTTGTTTTTGCTTTCCATTGATAATTTAAGTAAAGCCCCGTTTTGCTTCCTTCGAGAGATGACATAAGATTTGGAAAAGCGTCACCTGTTTGCTTATCAAGCTCTACAAAATTAAATAGTTGTTTTCCGACCGCAAGCTCCCAAGTGGCCATTGCATTTTTAATTCCAGATATCTGAGCATTACTCATGTCACTTTCAAGGTAATAAGAAATAGGCAGTTTGGTCCAGCCTCCGGTCGCATGAACCGCATAGAATTTGGCGTTGGGATCGCGGGATTCTGTGGCCGCACCGCCGGTAGTGGTTGTATGATCATCTTTCATGGAGACTTTGTACATTTGGGCGCCGCACGCTATAAAATGCGAGAATAAGACAACCACGGTTAAAGCACTTAAAAGGTACTTTATTTCGGGTCGCCAAAGTTGCCGAAGGAGTTTTGAGATTATAGAATTCATGTGTTGTTCCCACCTCTTAAGACTTAAGATCGGCGGGTTTGGAAGTTAATTGAGAGAAATCAACAAAGTCAAAATTTGTTTATATATATCCGGCAGTTAAGACCGCTAAAATTTCTTCTATTTTACGCTTTTGAATTGGAATCATTATAAAATTTTGATTGATGGTAATAAGGCAATGCTGCATCAAACCATCTTTTAAGAACGGCAAAAATTGGAATGGCTAGAATCACACCCCAAAAACCAAAGAGATGACCACTTGCAATCACCGTCAAAATGACCAAACCCGCATGAAGCCCAACTTTACCACCGATAACTCGCGGCGTAATAAATGTTCCATCCACAACTTGTACACAGATTACGACTGAAATCACTCCGATAATCTTTGCCAGTGTCGGCTCATTTAGCAAAACATACATAGTCCCGAAACTTAATCCTACAATAGCGTCGCCATAGGGAATAAATCGGCAAAATCCAGCGACCAAACCAATCGCAATACCAGATGACAAACCAACTATAGAAAATCCAATGGAATAAAGAACCGCATCGATTGCTGCCACTTTGAAGTGCCCGCGAATAACAGCTTGCAGAGTCTGATCAGCAATAGTTAAAGCTCGTTTTAAAGGTGCTCTTAAATCAGGCGGAGTCATTTTGTAAAAAAATTCATAAAATATTCTTTTGTCAGCGATACAAAAAAAACTTACTACCGGTACAAGTAATATACTAAAAAGTTTATTCGCAAACGATGTGCTTGCATGAAGTACGTCTTGCGCACGGTTTCGCATCTGTCCTAAAACTTCACCTGAAACATCGAAGTTTCGTATGGCTTTTTCAATCCCAATGGAATCTTTAATACCAAGTTCTTTCATCCAATTTAAAATATACGTTAGAATGCTGCGGCCAGCCTCGGTTACAATTTTGGGAGCTCCGTGAATCACCGAAAACAGTTGGTCATAAAGTACCGGGAACAATTCAACGGATGCAAAGGTCAAAGACCCAATAATAGTGCAAAGGACCAATAGCGTGGCCAGGTTGCGATTGATTTTTCTTTTGTCGGAAAGATAATTGACCAATGGATTTAAAATATAGGCAAGAAAAAGTCCCAAGCAAAACGGCAGGATAATTCCTTGCAAATAAAACCCAATAAAAATTAAAAATAGAACCAGCAGCAGGCAGAAAAAACTATAACGCTTTATAAAGTGCTCACTCTGTACTTGTTTCATCGTTTTTCACCTTTTCAATTTAGTTTTCAATATAATGCTTAATGTAATTGTGCGGTCATCACACGGTCACAACCGGAAAGATCTTTAAATATTTGAAAATTCAACCAACCGGCATTTTCGAAGATTTTTGTTACACCCGGGGCTTGATCAAATCCAATTTCTAAAAAAATCCAACCTTTCGGATGCAAAAAATCTTTTAAACTCTCAGAAAAAATTCGATAAAAATAAAGGGCGTCAGAGCTCTGTGGGAACAAGGCCAATTCTGGTTCAAAGGCACGGACACTTTGCATTAGAGAATTTTTTTGGTCGCGAGAAATATACGGAGGGTTACTCACAATAAAGTCAAATTTCTGGCCGGCTAGAGTTTTTGCAAAAACAGTTAGATCAGAACAGTCCGTTTCAAAAAAGCGCGCGTTCTGGATATTTAACAGGGTTTTATTTTCTTCTGCGACTTGGAGTGCTTTTGGCGAGATGTCGCAGGCGTGAATTGTGGCGCGAGGCAAATTTTTAGCCAAAACTAAGCCAATACAACCTGACCCTGTCCCAATATCAAGAATATCTAAAGGTGATTCTTTTACGGCTACCTTTAAAACCGATTCAATCAAAACCTCCGTATCAGGTCGCGGAATCAAGGTATCGGCATTCACCTTAAATTTTAGTCCGTAAAATTCTTTATAATTTAGAATATAGGCCACAGGTTCACCGCGGGCACGGCGAACTAAAAGTGTTTTAAAATGTTCTCGTTCGTGTTTTTGCAAAGGCTTTTCTAATGCTAAAAAAAGATCTATTCTGCGACAGCCAATGGCAAAAGCGAGGATTAATTCCACATCGAGTTTGAAATTCTGAAACTCCGGGTTAGGATAATTTTTTTGCAAAAAACTAACCGCAGATTTTAATACAGCAGAAATCGACCAAACAGGATCTTGGGAATAATTTTCTGCTGATTGCGCGTCATTCATTTATTTTTCGAGTTCTTGTTTTAAAAGTTGGGCCTGATGATCTGTTCCCAGTTTATCTAAAACTTCGTCAAGATCGCCATTCATAATTTCAGGAAGTTTATAAAGAGTCAGATTAATTCGATGATCGGTCAACCGACCTTGGGGGAAATTGTAGGTACGAATCCGTTCACTGCGGTCGCCAGACCCTACTTGGGACTTGCGGTCTGCATTAATTGCCAGCTGCTGCTCGAGTTGGGTTTTTTCCAAAAGCCTTGAGCGCAGGATTTTTATGGCCCGTTCTTTGTTTTTTAACTGAGATCTTTCGTCCTGGCATTCGACCACAAGTCCTGATGGTAAATGCACAACACGTACTGCAGAATCCGAAGTGTTAACGCTTTGTCCGCCAGCTCCAGAGCTGCGACACACCATAATATCTAAATCTTCCGGTCTAATTTGCACATCGACTTCCTCGGCTTCGGGCAAAATCGCCACCGTGCAAGCACTCGTGTGAATCCGCCCTTGAGCCTCAGTTGTTGGAACGCGTTGCACTCGATGGACGCCGCTTTCAAATTTCATCCGGCTGAAAACCCGATTACCTTCAATTTGTACAACCGCTTCCTTTAAGCCGCCTGCAGAGGCTTGGGTCATACTTAAAACTTCGGCCTTCCAGCCGTGGCGAGCCGCGTACCGGGTATACATCCGCATCAAATCTGCCGCAAAAAGAGCCGCCTCTTCACCGCCTGTTCCTGCGCGAATTTCCACCAGAACATTCTTGGCGTCGTTCGGGTCAGTTGGGAGCATTAAAACGGTTAAGTTTTTTTCGGCATCGAGCAATTCTATTTCTAGTTTTTTGATTTCTTCTTTAGCCAGCTCGCGCAAAGAGTCGTCGTTTTCCTCGAGCAAATCTTTGGCTTCAGCGAGGGATTTTTTAATCGCTTTTAGATTTACAAATTCACGCACTACGTCTTCGATAGCAGCGCGCTCTTTTGAAATGCGGGTAAGTTCTTTGCCGTCGAGATTCGGTTGCGAAAGAGCCATTTCCAGCTCTTCGAACCGTCTTTCTACAACTTCAAGCTTTTCAAACATATCATCCGTTCATGGATGAAATAAATTCAGCGTTGGTTTTTGTTTTCTCGATTTTTTCAAGAATAAATTCCATTGCATCCACAGGATTTTTCGGAGCAAGCAACTTTCGTAAGATCCACATGCGATTCAAAATATCCTTAGGAAGTAATAAATCTTCTTTACGAGTTCCCGATTTGTTTAAATCCAAAGCCGGAAAAATGCGTTTTTCAGAAAGTTTTCTGTCGAGCACAAGTTCCATATTACCGGTACCTTTAAACTCTTCAAAAATTACTTCGTCCATTCGCGATCCGGTATCGATTAATGCAGTCGCAATAATTGTTAACGACCCACCATGCTCGATATTTCGAGCCGCCCCAAAAAAACGCTTTGGTTTGTCGAGTGCATTTGAGTCCACACCGCCCGAAAGAATTTTTCCAGAAGGAGGAACAACTGCGTTATAAGCACGGGCTAAACGAGTAATCGAGTCGAGAAGAATCACAACATCTTTTTTACATTCTGTTAAACGTTTGGCTTTTTCGATCACCATCTCCGCAACTTGCACGTGACGCTGAGCCGGCTCATCAAAAGTGGAGCTGATAACTTCACCTTTTACCGAGCGCTGCATATCAGTTACTTCCTCGGGTCTTTCGTCGATAAGCAGTACGATAAGCACAACTTCTGGATGGTTTTTAGCAATCGACGTCGCAATATTTTGCAACAGAACTGTTTTTCCAGTGCGCGGCGGTGCCACGATTAAAGATCTCTGACCTTTTCCGATTGGACAAAGTAGATCCATAAGTCTTGTAGACATATTAGTCGGTTCAAATTCCATTTTGAACTTTTCCATTGGGTACAAAGGAGTCAAATTGTCGAAAATAATTTTTTCGGACGACTGATCTGGCGGCGTGCCGTTGACTTTTTCGACTTTAAGAAGTGCAAAATAGCGCTCGCTATCTTTGGGGGGGCGAATATGTCCCGAAATCGTATCGCCAGTTCGAAGATTAAACCGCCTAATTTGCGACGGAGAGACATAAATATCATCAGGTCCTGGTAGATAATTATAATCTGGAGCACGCAGAAAGCCAAAGCCATCCGGCAGTGTTTCGAGCACGCCTTCGCCATAAATGACGCCACCGCGTTCAGCTTGGCGTTGCAGCAAAGCAAACGTCAAATCTTGCTTACGCATTCCGCCTGCGCCTTCGATGCCAAGTTCTTTAGCGCGCTTATTAAGTTCGTTAATTCCTTGATCTTTAAGTTGTTTTAAATTTATTTCGGTTACCACATAGGGGGTCGTCGAAGGAGTCGTTGATGGGGCGATTTCAGCGGCAGGATTTTCTCCATTTACTTCAGGAGCTGGATCGGCAACGTGTTCAGGCTCTTTATGCTCTTCGTGATGTTCAACATCTTTTGGTGGTGCCGTGCGTGGCGATCGTCTCGGGCGAGGTTGTTCCGTACTCATTAATTCTCCTAGGGATTGGTCTTATGCATTTATTTTGATGATTGAATTCTTGCAACCGTTCGAAATGCCAGTTTTGGCGAGATTTACTCTCAAAGACTCACGTAGGCCTTGAGATTTGCACAAATTCGGTCGATTTATCAAGAAGTTTTTTGAGAATTTTTAAAATTCGACCTAAGATATTAATAGTAAACTCTTTTTGGATAATAATTTATGAGAAATTTCGTTGCTATTCTTATGATCGTTGCTGGTTCAAGCAATTTATTTGGAACTCAATCGGAAGAAAGGTTTAAAGAGATCTTCACCGCGGCCGGTTATTCGACGGTTTTAGGGGCCGCCGTTGGAGCAGCTGTGATTTCGTTTCGCACCAACCCCGAAGATAATCTGCGGCTTATAGCTATGGGTGCCTCGTTTGGCTTTTTCATTGGACTTGGAATAGGAAGTTATTTTGCTTTAGAACCCATGTGGGCTAAAGAAAATATAAAAAATGAGTTTTATCTATCCGAGGATTCCAAATCGATTATATTGAAGCCGATTTTTTTAGAATCCAAGTTTGATGGAGCAGCCGTTCAAGTTAACTTTTTGAAGTTTTAAAATGACTAATAAATAATCTTCAATTTAGAAGGGGAAGTTCAAAATATGAGAACAACGCTTAATTTAGACGAAAAATTAATCAAAGAAGCTATGAATCTGACAAAAATTACCCAAAAAACCCTACTTATCCATTCAGCCATTCGGCACTTAATTGAAAAATACGCTAGTGAGAAATTGGCAAGGTTGGGAGGAACTTTAAAAACAATTAAGGCTCCACCAAGACGAAAGTTAAAATGAAGGTTGTTCTGGATACATCAGTTTGGGTTGATTTTTTTAAATTTACAAATGTTGAGATAGAAAAATTGCTATCAGAACATACAGTTTTAATGCACGACTTTATCTTTGGCGAGCTTTTAATAGGCGGGTTAAGCCAGGAGTCAGAGCATTTTTATCTTTTGCAAAAATTGCCAAAAGCAAGGACTGCCGACGATTTAGCCGTTCACCGCTTTATTATGACAAACAAAATTCGTTCAGTTGGCTACGTTGATTGCCATTTACTCTACAGTTGCTATAGAGATGGAAGTGCACTTAAGACTTTGGATAAAAGTCTTTCGGCTTTATTTAAAAAATTAACCGTTACTTACTAAAATAAATTCGGGGATAGCAATGGCAATTCTTAGCTTTCAATTATTTCGAGCTTCTTCTAGCTTGGTTGCAACAATCATTCCCTGGGTTAAACCAATCCACCAGTTAATTCCTGTAAACTCAATCTTAGCAAATTTTTTGACTCCTTCGACCACCTCAGACATTTCTAATGGTCTTTCGTCTGGAAACTGCCAAATTTTTAAATTTTCTGCCGACGATCTAATAATCCGATAAAGCCAAGTCGGAGTAGGAAATGTCATAATAACTTTTCCGCCGTTTTCAACGATTTTGAAATGGGCAGCGATCACTTGCAATGTTCCAGCTGGGTCGAAGTGTTCAATAAGTCCAACACTAAAACAGCAGGCGCTTTTAGGTAAATTTTGATTGAGATTTCTAGCATCTGCTTCCACCAAATCAACGGACTCGGAGTTTTGTGGGTAAGTCTGACGAAACTTATTCAATCCAAATCGATTACTATCAATAATACGGTAACGCCACTCGGGGAATTCTTGGTTTATTGCCCCAAAAAAACAACTGTTAGCACCTCCAAGTTCTGTGATTGAAGAGTTTTTCGCAGGAGCACAGTAAGTATGAAAAAGATTAATCAGCTTTGCAGTTGTAATGCGGCGAGTGATCGGTGTGAAACTGCCTGTTTTTTTATAGTACGCATTCCAGTCCGTTGGCAAAATAGGAGTTAGAGAATTCTCTGCACTCCCAACACGGAACACAAAAATATTTTGCATCACAAAGCTTGTGAAAAACAAAAAAACTTCCACCATCACCTTGGTTAAAGTTACTGGTGTTCCTAATTGCGTCGTAAGCAGTCGAATAAGAGAATAAGAAACTAACATAAGACAAGCGACCAATAGAATATATCGCTGAAGCTCCCATCTCTTTTTGCCTTGAGAACGAAATGCGAGATATTTAACCATGGAAAAGTTGACAAACCCACTCACAACGCGACCGCAAATCATACTTATCAATAAGTCACCATAAACAAGATAAGAAATTTGAAAAACACTTAAATCAACAACGAACGCAGCGATGGAAGAAAAGGCAAAGCGCAAAAATACATAATAAATACGCAAAGAATCCAGCAGCGGATTAAAGTGTGATTCCGCGTTGCCATCAATGTACACGGTGGTGATTGCATGTTCCCTAAATTTCCAATGAGCGCGAAACGCTTGGATGATGGCATCGGTTTCAAATGCATAACGTTCCGACTTTAAAGTTAAAAAATTTTGACAAAGTGCCCGTGGAATTCCGCGCAACCCGGTCTGGGTGTCTGTTAGTTTTTGCCCTACGAACAGCCGAAAAACAGCGCGGGTTAACAAATTGCCGATCTTACTACGCAGAGGTACAGGCCCTTCCCACTTGCGCACGCCAAAATGAAATACCAAGGGTTCTTCAAGCAAAACTTTGCCAAGCTTGCGAATATCTTGCGGCAGATGCTGGCCATCTGCATCGGCCGTAACAACCCCGACGCTTTCTGGAAAATTCAACAGAATGTGATTGAAACCAGTCCTCAAGGCTTGGCCTTTGCCAAGATTAACCGCATGTTTTTCAATCCGCACATCAGGCATTTTTGCACATTCATTTAGAACGGAATAACAGCTGGCATCAGAACCATCGTCGATAATTAATACTTTAGAAAAAAAATCGCATTCAACGATTTCCTTTACCAGCGTCACTAGCTTTGCCGATGGTTGATATGCGGGAATGAGTAACACAGGATTTGATTGGCTTTTCATAGAACCCGCAGTTGTTGATAAGAGATTTAAAATTACAAAACCAAGACAGTTTAGACAATAGGAAATAAAATTACGTAAAAAAAAACTAAAACTTACCGGTAAAAATTCTATCCAAAAGCTGTCAGCTTCTTTTATTGATAAATAGCCAATCGCAAATCTTAGTGGTAGATTTTTGTATGCAAATTTCGAAAAAAACATCAATTACATTTGGTAATTTAAAAACTGTTTTCGGGAGCAACGTAGCTGTGATGGCTAGCCTTGCGGGTTTTTATTTGTGGGCACTTGTGCCGTTTATTGTGCCAAAGCCAAAAGTTGTAGTGTGCGGTGAGAATTTACATGATTTATTTATTCATGTGCCACCACAAATGACATGTGAGCGCGACGCACTCGGCCGCCAGTGGTTTCGCTTGTCACCAGTCATAAAAGGTGAGAACACCATAAAATTAAAACCCGGGGCTTTTCCCAACGGCGCAACATTTGAGACTTTTAGTGATGATGGCAATCAGGTTTTTCGCTTAAGTAAAAACCTTGCACCACAGCCTATGATCGAATCTTATGCGTCGGTTGGTGGAGCATTGAAGAGCATGTTGCAGATAAGCGGATCGGCTCAAGATATTGCCGAAGGTTTTGGGATCACCCCGGGGCAAAGTCCAGGAGCAATTGTATTTCGAATACTGCCTGAAATTTCCGGTGCAAAGCCTCTTACTTGGAGTTCTGCAAAAAATGCCGGGGCGCCCATGATTTGGTGGAACGTGCTAAATGCTTTGGCCGTATTTCTACTAACCACTACTGTATTGCGATACAACATAACAAAAAAATACGTCTACGGTGCAATCACTTTAGCCTGTGCCTTTTTTATGGCGCTGACTTATTTCGAATGGGCCTATTCAGCAATGACTGGGATCGTCGATCCGCAAGATGATTCCCTTTATGTTGGGTGGGTCCAGCGCGCAATAAACGGCAACATGTTTGATTGTAGTTACCGCGTCTACGTTGCATTTACCAAACGCAATATGATCTGCGGAGGAACACCGGGAGCAGCCATTCTAATGCTGCCTCTTGTTACACTTAAGCGCCTCCTTTGGAATCACACTTTGACAGGCCAGTTGCAAGTTTTTGACCTGCAGATGATACGTTTTAATGTTGCGCTTTACTCTTATTTTACGACGCTTATTTTGTTTGCAGCTTTACGTAAAATCACTCTTTCAACCGTTAGCCTATTCCTAGCTGGATTTATGCTTTGGGGAACTTCGCTTGTTAAATGGACATTTGTACGATCGGTATTTACTCACGGCCCGGAGATTTTTGTGGCGAGCGTTCTGATGTATACGCTCGTAAAGCTTTTTTTGCAGGAAAAAAACCGCCTGCTAACAATCATTGTGTCGGGGTTGATCGTAGGTTTTTTATGCCTTATACGTGGAGAATATATTTTTTCGATTCCCATCTTTGCTGCGATGGTAATTGTTTCAAGAGGTGCTGGGCGGAAGTTATTTGATCGCAGGACAGCGTGCGAGCTAAGTTGTTTTATCTTTACTGTTTCGCCTTTTTTACTGTTGTACAGGCTTGTGATCGCCCGGGTAGGAGATTATGCAAGGGGTAAGGGGGCAAATATTTTTAGTAGCTTTGCTGACTTGGGAAATTCTGAAATATGGCAACGTTTTTTTTCTGCGCAGTTGGTACTTCTTGACAGCTTATGGACTTCTGGCACCGTGGTTTTTGCAGCGGTCTTTCTAGGTGGATATTTATTCTGGAAAAAATCACCGCACAAAGCTTTTTATGGCTGGTCTTTGTGTTTTGTTTTACTGTATTTTTTTCTAACGAGTTTATTTCCAATTCCATTGGGATCAGAATGGCAACACAGGTATCTTTTAAAAGTTTACCCATTATGTTTAGTAATCTTAGCGTTTGCCTATCGTAATGGTACTCAGAAGATACGTGTGTTCATTTGGTTGAATATTATTTTCTCTTTGTTCCGTCAGTTTCAAGACGCCGTGTGGTGGAATGAAGATACCTATGCTGGCTCGCGCAATTATATTGAAACAATGCGAAAATTTATGACCGACAGTCATTTGGTTTATCACGGTTTCGATAAAAGCTATTACCGAAGTTATGCATTCTTTTATTTGCTGTTTTTAGCAGGTGGATTTTTTCTGTTAATCAAACAGGCACTAACTCGAAAGAGATAATTTTATTTCATCCAAGCAAATTTCATCGAGCCTGTTGATTGAAGAAATTTAAGTCATTGTATACTCAAATTTGAGTTGAAATTTACCGGGTAATTTTGGATTATCAAAGTTGTTGGGATTGCAAAGGACAGATAGGGTAGATTCCAGGTTTTTTAATGTTTATTGTATTAAAAAGATTGTTATTTTATTAAAATATGTTAATATTCTATCAATCCAACTTTTGTTAGACTGAGGTCTCAAATATGATTAGGTCATTGATTTTATTGTCATTTTTAACTATCAGCTGTGGTGCTCCCACAGGTGACGACACACAATCATCAAGTGCTAAAATAGAGCAATCCCCGATTACCGTACCCGCAACTCAAAATAATTTACAGCCCGCTATCGGAAATACCGAAGCCCCGAAGCCTGCGACTGAAAATCCAATACTGATATCGCCCGTAAAACCGCCGGTTCCAAGGCTCCTAGTCGAGCCTTCTTCAAATACCGTTAACAATAACAATCCGTTACAAAGCAGCACACGCTACTATGTCACAATGTTCGGAACAGAATCTGCAATGATTAGTTTTCCGGTTGCTTCTCATACTTGGAGCACTTTTGCTGCGATACGAAACGGCCGCATTGCGGAAGAACTCACAATTAGCTGGCTCCCAGCACCTGGTCACTTTAGAAGAAACAACACGGTGCCTAGGCTCGGGATCGTCCCTGGGAAAAATTATACGCTCGACGAAACCGCTGCTCTTTACCCAAAGCACAAGTATATCGCTCATGGGGCTTTCGAAATTACTGCCGAATTATTCGATCGAGCAAAAAAGAGAATTGCGTATTTGAATTCCGGCACAATCAGATACAAAGCCCTGATTCTGTCAGAAAACGATAGAGATTTATCGGTTAAAAATTTGCCAAACGCCAACGTGGAATGTATTCATGCCGTAAGTGATATCGCAGGTAAGGTTCGCACTGGTCTTGATTACGGGAATTACGCTACGCGTGACGTGATAGAGCATTTTGCAGAACAGGGTTTTATAATCAGTGATTTGCGGCGTCCAATTCTGGAAATCCTAAGCATGATGAAGCTACCAAAACGCTTGCCAGATTTCAAAGTCGAGATCATCAATTACTAAAATCCTTTGATACTAACATTGAAATATTTATCTTAAACGCGCCACCGACGAACTGAGCTGACGCCAAATGAAAAAAGGACAAGGCGACGAGAAAAACCTGACGAAGACAGTGCTATGCGCACGGCGAGGAGGGTTTTTTGAAGTCAACGCAGTCATTTTTATCATTTCGCGCCAGCGACTTTATCATTTCGCGCCAGCGACTCTTTAATATTACCCTATGGCGAAAGATTTTTCTGCATCAAGCCTCAGTTCGCGCTTCATTTTTTCAAATTTAAAATTCACCCGATAAATTTTTGAGATTTCAGAAATTTCCTGCTTATTATCAATTAAGGCCAGATCATACAGCGCTGGGCTTAGCTTAATATTTAATTTTTTAGGAGAATTCCTTGCACAGTAGCGTTTTATTTCTCGTATAAAATCGTAGAATTCTGTGGAAAGAGATTTTACAAAGCCACGGCCCTGACATTTCGGACATTCGGTGGTTAAAAGTCTTGGGATCGATTCGCTGGTTCTTTTTCGGGTCATCTGCACCAAACCAAACTCATTGACTTTCAAAATATGCGGCCTAGCGCGGTCGTCTTTTAAAAGCTCCTGCAAAAACTGAAAAAGTTTTTCCTTGTGCTGTTCCACTTCCATATCGATAAAATCAAGCACAATAATTCCGCCCAAATTTCTCAGTCTAATTTGCCAAGCGATCACTTCAGCGGCTTCGAGATTTATTTTATAGATAGCTTCAGCCGGATTGCTGCGACTTACAAAACGCCCAGAATTCACATCAAAAGACGTTAACGCCTCGGTTTGATCGATTACAAGATGCCCTCCAGAAGGGAGATCGATTTTTCTTTCCAGGCATTTTTGAATTTCTAATTCGATTCCGTAAACATCAAAAATAGGATGTAAATTGGTGTAAAATTCCAGGCAATTTACAGCCTCGGGGATAATCTTTTCGGCATAATCTTTCAACTCGTCGTAAACTTTTTTATCATCGACAACGATTTTTTCTACGTCTTTATCGAAATGATCGCGCAAGAGCTTTTTTGCTGCCGATATTTCTTCAAAAACAAGTTCTGGCATTTTGGTCTTAAAATAAATATCTTTTATGGATTTCCATTCGCTTTCCAACTCAAAAAAATCATTGCGAGTGATCTCGTCGCTAACACTTGCCGCTGCAGTGCGAAAAATAACCCCAAGTCCATCTTTATTAAAACCCTTTGCAGCCTTTTTAAGTCGCTGCCTGAGACTTTGATCGGAAATTTTGCGAGAAATACCCACATGACTTACGAGCGGCATAAGTACCAAGTAGCGACCAGGTAATGACACAAACATAGAAACCCGGGGGCCCTTCATACCGATAGAATCCTTTACTACTTGGACTAGGACTTCTTGGCCTTCTTTGATTGTTTTTTCGATTGGCTTGCGATGCGAGCGAAAATACTGTTCAATCTCTTCGTCATCGGCTGGTTCTTCGCCGTTCTGTCCACTTCGTAAAAATTCCGCAGCCATCTCGGCGGTTAGTACATCGGATCCGAGTAAAAAAGCCGAGCGATCAAGTCCAATATCTACAAACGCAGCTTGCATATTAGGCAAAATACGGTCGATTTTTCCCTTGTAGATGTGTCCTATCATGGAGCCTGTTTTAGGCCTAGAAAAAATAAGGTCGGTTAATCGCGCGCCGTCAAGGGCTGCAATTCTTGTTTCAAAATGTGTGTGATTTATTATAAATTGTTTTTTAAGCATGAATTCTCTTTTTAAATTGTGATGTGATCTATGATTTTTTTAGTCGCGCCACATCTCTGCGCTAAAAACTGTTTAATTTTATTTTTAATTTCTAAATTAGAAATGCTTTTTTTTAATCCGTCGCGAAATTGTTCGGACGTTTTTACAGAAAAAGCCACCGAATGATTAATTGCCGCCACGGCTTCCGGGCTAGATTCAAAATGTGGACCGAAAAAGACTGGAATCTCAGCCATCAAAGGTTCCAAAATATTGTGAACTCGGGAGTGAACAGCCCCACCAACATAGGCAAAACAAGCATCGATGTAGGCTTCAGCAAGAACCCCTTGTTTATCTACCAAAACGACTTGTGCAGAAGTACATTCGCTATTTGGGAAATTTTCTAGGTTGGAAAAACTTTCAAAAATAATTCCCTGCGAAGTGAGATACGCGCGCCAAAATCCCAGCGAATCAAAATCTAGTTCATGAGGAAAAATATAAAAACCCCAATCACGCCCCAAGCCTTCTCGTAGCGAATCTGCGATAATTTCGAGATCTTGTTTGTAGACACTACCAAATACTCCGTAGTTTTTAAAAACTGGCAAAAAACTTTTGGTTTTTTTTTCTTGCATAAACCTTTCTTTAACTCGGTCATATTTGGTATCGCCTGTGGCTACCGATTTGTTACAACTTGCCTGCAAATCTTCCACAGTAAAAATTTTATCACAAAATCGCATCAGAAACTTATTTTGAATACCTCGGAACTGTCGGATTGTTGCATCGACCAAATAAACTTTTCCCCATTGCCCAGCAGTCCATAAAAAGCCAGGCCACAATTCATGCCGCACCACGATCGAATACATGGGCTGCACAGCGCTAAAAACATCAGCCCAAGTTCTTACATCATCCAATGGACTTAAATAGACCGCAACTTTGTAATCAGTTCGGTCCTTTTTGCTTTCAAAATAATTTATTCCAGATTGTGAAAACAAAAAAACCACACTAAGGATGTTTTTTTCCTTAAAGGCGTTAATGAGTGGTAAAGCCTGCTCAAATTCTCCCGCAGAACTGCAGAAAAAAAGCACTTTTTTGTCGAATTCTTTACATTTTGTCGCAAGTTCTAGCAATTGTGATTGCGAGAAATTTCTGCCTTTTAATTGCTTAGAAAGTTTTTTCTTTATTTTGTTCGGAGCTAAAAGGTAAAAAATATTAAGAATGATCTTGAAAAGAAAACTATATGTTAAGCCGACTAGAATCGTAAAAAATTTTTGCAAGGGCTTTAGTAACTCATAATCTGCGTGGTCGCTTCCGGTTCAATGAGACGAAAACACAAGTTATCTCCATAGCGACAAGCAAGCTTACCATGTTTTGAACAAGGTCGACAGCCTAGCTTTGCGCTGACCGAAAAGCTTTTTTTCATCCACGGTGAAAACCCAAACTGTTCCACAGTCGGTCCGAAAAAACTAATCACCGGGGTGCCGCATGCCTCACTTAAGTGTGCTATACCCGAGTCATTAGACAAGGTCAGCTCACATTGTGAAAGTATTAAGCAGGTTTCTGTTAAAGAACAAGCGCCTGCCTTATTTTCAACCGAAAAATTTGCTTTAAACTTTAAGCGTAGTCTTTCGCAGAGTTCAAAATCATTTTGATCGCCAAGAAGATAAATTTTAAATGGAGCTTGCTCACGATTTTTTGCCAAGCCATCGATAGCTTTAGTAAACAACTCCTCAGGCATTCTTTTGGTTGGGTGCTGTGCACCTGGAGCTAAGGCAATACTTAATGTCTTATTAGCCGTCGTTAAATAAGGTCTTGCTGCAATAGAATCAAGAGTTTCAACGTCAAAAAAATTGCGGAGCGAGTTTTTGAGACATCCAACCATTAATTCCCATTGAAAAAAAGTCGTGCTCGTTCTGTTGGGTGGGTAAAATCTGCCGAAAAGGCGTGATCTGAAGATTAATTGATTCCGATAAAGTTGTTTTTTTTCCATGGAAAAGCATTTTGTTTTACTAAAAACCATAAACTTTAAAAGCATGAGTTTTGTCCGCAAGTTACCTTGTAAATCAACAACGATATCAAAATCAGCCTGTCTAAACTGAAATTTTTGTAGAATTTGTATATTAACAGAAGGGTGAAAATTATGAATTAGGTTTAAGGTTAAGGGACTTCCCACCCAAGTAATATGGAATTTAACGTCTTCTCGCAGCTCTAATTTTTGCAAAAAATTCAGACACGATGTGGCAAGTACAACATCTCCTATGCTTGATTTTCTTATGATCGCAATTTTTATTATTTTCAACTGGTGTCACTTCGATTGAATAGAGTCCTCCCAAATCTTATAATAAAATTAGATTTAAAAAAAGTTTTAACAGTTCTATTGGGATTTTAATGATTCGCTGGCTTGCGGCAAAATTTAAAAACGCAAAAAAAAATCAGGATTTTCATGTGATTTTTTTTTACGGGGGCGGTAGAACACGTTCCTTTCATTTTAAACTTGCAACAATGGTATTCGCAGGTCTGTTTTTCTTGGGACTTTCGACTTGGAGCGTTACGAGTTTTGTACTTGTGACAAATTTGCAAGGGCAGCTAAATGTTGCCGATGGAAGAATTCGCAGCGCGTTCGCGAAGCTTTTCGAACTACAAGTTATGCAGGAAAAGTCTTTCCAAAAAATAGCAGTCCAAAAACAGCCAAAAAATCCAGCAGCAGCAATTGCAGCTTTGGAAGCTGAAAAAAATAAACTAAATTCCGCCCCGCAATTGACGTTTCAAAACACAAATCTAATGGTTTCAAATATCCGGCTACAGAATGCGGGATTTAACCCTAAACTTAAGTTTGATATCCAAAACCTGGCGCAAAATAACAAAAGTGAAGGCTTTATGTGGGCCGTTGTTGGTTATGACACGGAAAGTGGGGAGCATAAAAAACTCATTATTCCTGAGGGTGTAGAAATAGACAACCAGGGAAAATTAATTAACATCAAAGCGGCCTACCGTTTTAATATTAGGAATTTTAAGTCACGTGATTTTGCTATTTCAGGAAATGTAGCGCCGGAAAATATTAAATCTGTAACGTATTATATTTCAGATTTAGCCGGGAAAAAAATCGAAAGCCAGTCCACTGGTATTTTTAGCGAACCCAACCCATGAAGGTTATATTCATACTCTTGCTTACTTTTTCTTGCCAGCGCGAGCGTTATGTCACCATGCATTTCCTTGTTCATTCTCATGACCAGGCGCCCTTAGAAGACGCAGAAGTCTATCTAAATGGTTCTATTCTTTGCCGGACCTCTAAATTTGGGATTTGCAGCGTTGAAAATAAATTGCGCACAAATGAAGTCTATTCAATTTCAGTACATAAATTAGATTCAAAAGAATATTTTTCGCAAAGTTTAAGGAAAATGACTCTAACAGAAAACGATGATTCGACTCAGCGTTTGGAATTTACTTTATTTAATACCCCAAAAACAGAATCGGCAGATGTCTCTGAAGATATGGATTTTGGAAAACAAAACAAAACAATCATGTCTAAAGAAGTCAAAATGGTTAGTCAGGAGATGATTTATTCCGACGAAAAACCTGCAGACAGTAATCGAAAAAAAGCAGCCTTTGTGGCTTTTTCGGCTCAGAAACCTTTAGCAGGTGTGATCTTTTCTGAATGGAATCCGCATGAAGAAAATGAAATTTGTACAACCGGAGCCTCTGGCTATTGCGAGGGATTTGCAGATCAGAAAGCCTCAATAAGGGGGCGAAAAGACGGCTTTAAAACATTAACTCGTTCCCTGGAAAAGACTTCTGACGAATGGTCGCAAATTTCACGGTGGACTTTTTTTCGAGGCAGAAATCTAAAAGTAAGTATAAAACGTGGGTATTACCACGACGTTTCAGATGCAAGTTTACTCAGTCTTTGGATTGAGGGAAATCAAGTTGGAAAAATCGAAGGAACAGGCGATATCGAAGTACCATTGGAAGAAAACGTTTCAGAAATTTCCATACGCAACGATTCAGAAAATATTAATCTGCCAATTTCTTCAGGTAAAAGCAATGTGGACATAAAGTTAAATTTTGCATCTCAAAACAGCCTTCCGGTAAAAATCCTGCACAATTTGGTGAGCTTGAGCGAAGAAACTTCTTCCGATAAACTTCAAGCAAAATTTAAGAGCCTAGAAAAAAACCCGGTAAAAGAAAATTATGCTTTGACCTTAAACGCAAAAATCAAGGATACGAAAGAATCTGGTACTGTGCGCTATTCCGTGGAATTAACACTTGTTGATTCTGTAGAGACTTTAATGACGGTCGAGTATCCGTTGTCATTTACACAGGATATTGTTGGTTTCGAACGCGCCGTTCGTAAGTTCTATCTGGATTTTGACCAAAATTTTCCTGTGGAAGGTGTCATTCTAGAAAATAAAGAAAAATTAATTTCAGTCAATTTAGGGTCCGAATCAGTGCCGCCGATTCAATTAGGCGATACGCTAGAAATTTTTCCAGTGCAATTTTCGGCTGAGGATACGGTGCACACCTTAGGAAAAATCATTTCTGTCAAAAACCAGCAGAGCGAGGTTTTAATTACTCAAACAGGCCCGCGTGCGACTATTGTTCCGGGGTTAAAAGTGCGAAGAACAGCAAAAAGTGAGGGAATTTATGGTAGCTTACGTTTACCAAAATCAGTCGGATCTTTCTGAAGGAAAAAAGAAGAAAGACAGTAAGTCGGCGGTTGCAGAGTACCTCGCCCAGCCGCGAAAAAAGCGGAAAAATTATATTGTTTTTGTGGTTGGTCCGAATTTTGATGCGGATTTATTAAAGGATCTGCGCGGATTTTGCCGGTCTAAATTTCCACGATATTCTCTTTCACAGCCAAAAAATAACGAAGAGCTACAACGCCAGCTTTTAAGAAACTTGTCTTTAATGGTCGTTGATCCAAAGTTTTTTGAGAATGAATCGTTGGATGTGATCAAGCAATTAAAAGAAGCAAAAAAAGACTCGGCTACAAAAATTTTATTTTTGACTCGTGATCCATCTTCGTTGCTTAAAAATTACCAAAAAGCCAAATTTTCTTCATCAGAAAACGACGACTTTATCGATATAAATGACATTTCGAAAAATCATATATTCAACCGTATGAAAAACCTTCTCGACATGGAAAATTTACCCCCTAAGAAAAAGCCTTTTGGGCAACAGGGTGTGTACTATCAGGTGTATGACTCAGAAACTAGAAATCCTGGTTTTGTTCAGGGAATAAGTATTTACGGTGCAAATCTAAAGTCGGTTAGTGGAAAGACGTTTTTAAAAAAAGATCAGATCATTGTGCATCTGCCCCTCGGGAACATCAAAAAACAGTCTGACCGGGACATTCTGCGATTGGCTGCAAGAATAAAAAGTATCGACATTGCAAGTAAGTCTGTAAGTTTGTCTTGGATTGATTTAAACGAGTCGAAGAAAAATTTACTACTCAAATTAATTTCTTCGACCCTGACAAAAAGTTTAAAAATGGCTGGATGATTAGTTCTGCAAAGTTTTTAAAAGATTTAATGCTTCGTCCAAATGGAACTTTACACGTTTAATTTTTGTGACGGCTTCGACTTGTTTCATTTTCCCGATCTTCATTTTTTCGCAGAGCAATTCTTCAATTTTATCGGTCTGAACATAAATTGTTTTGTGCTGTGGCCAGAGATTTGTTTCATTATTCGCGCCGCCCATGCAAAGTGGAATGTAGTGGTCGATTTTAAAATCAACTCGGTTCATGGATTTAATTTTAAATCCAAGACTTAAGTCATAAGTATTGATGATCTGATCTTTAATTTCGGAAGTTACCGATCTTTCGCAATAAGGAATCTGCTCAGGGTAGCGTTTAACATCTTGTTTATTGCATAGTGCCCCTGGGGTAATAGTTTCATCGGGATGATTTGGAAAAAGCGCCTGCGCGTCAGATGTTTGAGACGTCCGGTCTGAAGTTTTCCCGCAAAACGATAATAGTAAAAGACTTAACCCACCAAAATATTGCTTCATTTCTACAACCTCTCCTCATTTTTAAAATTCTACCACCTTATGACCTATAACTGATCAACTGGCCAATTGGAAGGGACACCTACTATTTTTTTAAATAAAAATGCTTTTGTGCGTCAGAATGGCGCAAAAATATGTTTTTTTCTTCAAAATCTATGGTATCGATAGGTCACTTTTATGGAAGTTCCATATAAATATGAACTGTGTGCATGGTTTTAGAAAACTTAATAATAGTTTGCAAAGGATTAAAAAATGAACCGATTATTGACTACAATTGTTTTTTTCAATTGCCTAACCGCGTTTGGACTTTCAGAAGATAAATATGGAGTCTTTAAAAAGAGTGAATTTTCCACAAGTGACTCTCCAGTTGCAGTAAGCTGGTATTCAAAAGAATCTCGGCAACGCTTCGAACGTGCTGAGATTAAAAACGACTTTTATCAACTTGCGCCTAATTATCAACCGCAAATTAATCCTTTGTATTGTGGGATGGCTTCGGCAACCATACTGCTTAATGCTTTTCGCTTAAGCAAAGGTGTTGTAAGCCAGCCAAAACACGAGGTTGAAAAACCAAAAGTCATGGGTGGTGGCAAAATTCCATTTCCCCTATTCACACAAGACACTTTGCTCAATGAAAAAACCGACCGCGTAAAAGACCGATTAAAAATTGAACTAAAAAATATCACACCGGAAAATACAGATAATGAAAAAGCTTTCGGTCCTGGTGTTTCACTAAGTCAATTAAAAGGTGTATTAGAAGCCTACGGCCTAAAAGCTGATGCTTACGAAGCTTCAGACAAATCAAGTGACGCGGTCGTTTCGAAATTCCGCGAAATGGTTAAAAAAGTTCTAAATGATGAAGACAATTTTATACTTATTAATTTTAAAGGCGCGACTTTAGGTGCTGCAACGGGTGGCCATATTTCTCCTCTGGGAGCCTATGATTCAAAATCCGATTCCGTACTTATTTTGGATGTTGCATCACATAAAAATCCTTGGTACTGGATTCCTGTTTCGTATTTATATAAGGCTATGAACACAAAAGACGGCGATAAATTCAGAGGTTATGTTGTAGTTAAAGACCCGACTTAATTTTCTTACTCTCCGCCTTCTCCCTGAATCAGATCAGGGACAGTAACATTTCTTCCGCACCAGCAAGTCATTGCAATATTTGACTTTCCTGTCATTCCGAGACACCGATATGATTTTTTCCTCCAACAAAAATACCTTGTCGATGGGTTGTCTACAAGCCAAATTTCGGAGCTAACTATTTGCGCACGATCGACCGTAGTTGAGGCTCTGTGGCGGTTTGGGATTCCGTTGCGAGAAGCTGAGGAGTCGCCGTGGTATCGGCGGGGTCAGCTTGGATGGGACACGAATGGTCAATGGGCAAGTGACAATCCACCAGCGCGAGGTGGCTGTCATTGAACAAATCCGCACATTACGGACGCAGGGAAACAGTTATTGGAAAGTCGCAGATATCTTGAATGTAATGCAGATACCCACCAAATCGCGTCGTGCAAAGTGGCAAGCTACCACGGTGTTGAAAATTTTAAAGAAAGTCGATTATACTTGATTCCCCGTTGGTAACTGAGTTACCATTATTCATGACCGACACATGTGGCAAAGACCGAAATATTCTTAAGATAATCCGGCAGCGCGCACAAGCTGGAGATTTCGTAATTTTGCTACACGCGGTAACAAGGAGCGCAGAACGAGATATTTCGGCCGCAGATATCGCGTATGTTTTGAAAACTGGTGAGCGTGAAACTAACAAAGATGAATTTAAAGAAAAATTCCAATCTTGGAACTATGCAATGCGGGGACTGACGCTTGACAATCGGAGTTTGCGAATTGCCGTAGCTTTTGATGAAACCGGGATGTTGATCGTTACAGTCATTCCCTTGGGAAAGAAAAGGTCATAAATGGAAAGAAAGATTCAAAAGAAATATGTAGATTATAGCCTCGGAGTTCCAGTGATTTTACTGAATGCACCATTTGTTAAAGTTCGTGGAGAGTGGGCGCTTCACGTCAATTACAACGAATATCAAAAGGCGGTTTTGCATCTGATCGCCCATAAACCAGCTCGTTTGACGGGGGGCGAAGTGCAATTCGTTAGAAAATTTTTCGAGCTAACGGTGCGCGCTTTCGCGGAAAGATTTTCTGTCAAGCACCCTGCTGTCCTAAAATGGGAAGGCCGAGGACAAAATCATACCCAAATGACCTGGTCTACTGAGAAAGATATTCGTCTTTTCATTCTGGATGAGCTAGAGGAAAAGGCATCGGAAATTCGATCACTGTATAGATCGCTGGCGGCGGTTGCCCGGGAGTCGCCAGAGCCTATCGTTGTTAACGGCGACGATTTGGCAGCTTAGGGGAAATTTTCTTGGATCGAACAACTCCCAATCGTTTAAAATGCTGTGTGGATAATCTTGGTGCGTCGTCAAATGTTAAGGCGAGTTCTTTTGAGAGAGCAGAGTGCCCGCCTAAAGTGAAAATGCCGGCAATTAATATTTTTCGGATTATCAATTTGTATTTTTTGCATTGCATTTCTTGCTTTTATCTTAGTTTCATCTCGTTCCATCTCGTTTCATCTCGTTCTATTCACCATCAGTTACCACGCCGTTTATTTTTGATTTAGACAAGGCAGATTTTGACGTGACGAAAGGAGTGTACCTTCAAGTACATGACTGAGGAGCGGCGAAATCTAACGCCGTATAAATCAATAAAGAAACAAGTGGCTCCTCGGGACGGACTCGAACCGCCGA
Source organism: bacterium (assembly GCA_043757325.1). GTDB lineage: Bacteria > Bdellovibrionota_B > Oligoflexia > Oligoflexales > RGVZ01 > JAYVPO01. The sequence continues at coordinate 4,998 of JAYVPO010000206.1, read as the reverse complement.
CCCAGTGGTTAACAGCCACTTGCTCTACCGACTGAGCTACCGAGGAACTTTCGGAAACCTTAATTAGTCCAGGAACTGTCTTTTCTGTCAAGCAAATTCAAGGATTATATGCGACATGCTTTAAGTTGGGCTCACCGGCCCGGCCATTTAAAATATCATCAAAAACTAAGATGCGCGTACGGTCATCCTTCTCTCTTGCCAACGCCTGAAGCTTCTCTCGCGGCGAACAAGTTTCGCAGTTCTGGGCCACATAATTATCTACCAAAAAACTCACAGTATAAGCTCCCCAAGCATAATCATCACACGCGAATTCGCCCGCTAAACTGTGGCCTTTAGGGCATTTTACATGGGCCTGATGGCATTTTTGCAACGCAATTTTCGCCACCATCGGATCCCTATCCATTCCCATAATAGCGCGCAATTGAGTAGCCGTAGGTATTTCTAAACAATCCGAATGTCGCCCTTCGTGGATGACTGCGGAAAGTTTAGAAAGCGAGTTGAAAACCCCATTAAACATGAGGTCTCCTAGGCCGACGACTTGCACCGAACTGTTAGAATAAATAACTCTTTGTCCATTAAGGTTAAAACTAGCGGGGATTACTGGATTCGCGTCGATCTCACCTTTTGTAATGTAGCTATTTAAAAGTGCATTAAACCAGTTAATTGTGGAATTAAAAGCAACGGTTTGTGCGCCGGCAGATTTTTGTTTAGCTTTCGAATGGAAAAAGTACTTAATCCGAGATCCTAAATAATTTTTCAATTTATCGGTGGAAGTTACACCTTCTAAAGAACCAAAAAATTTGTAAAACAAACTCTTCGGGTCAGCTTTAAATTTATTCGCTGAAAAATCTTCGAAAACATCAGTTAAAAATCTTCGATTGAATTCACTGATCGGATTATCACTTTGCTCGGAGGCGAGAGAAACAGCTGTCCCTGAATTCAATAAAATCATCTTACCCACAACAGGAGTGCTAAATTGAAAATCAATTTGATTTTCTAAAACGGCGGATTCAAAATCAACCAACGCCACAGTTTTCACGTTCATTTTAGCATGGTCAATACGAGTTTTTTTAAGATCTGAAAATTCTAATTTTCCCGCGTTATTTCCCCTAACAAAATAAGTTCCTCGCAAATCGGAACTGGCGAAATTTGTCGTTTCATCCATGATCGAACCTGAAAAATCCGCGCCCTGAAGATTTGCGCTCGCGAAATTCACACTGCGAACATCTGTATCTTGCAAATTTGCACCGCTGAGGTTTGCGTTATTAAATTGTACATTCTTCAAAATTGAGCCTTGGAGATTTTTATTGCGCAAATCCGCCCCATTAAAGTTTTGATCGGAAATCTTCGAACATGGTTCTAAAAGATTGATCGAATAATTCTGACAAACATTACGTTTCGCAGGAACGACTCGTTGTGAAGTTTCGTCTTCTTTTGAAGAATTTCCACAGGCGACTAAAACGAGGCAGGCGAAAAAACTCAGATTTTTAAAGCTCATTTTGGACCTTTTTTATATAAACAAAATTCCACAAACCCTAGCAAGTTTTCTCTTCAAAAGACTAATATTTTCTATTTTAATTTTCATTAAGTTGCATTAACCTGCAGAAGGCCTAGTCATTTTTCAAATCAGGACTGCGATATTAAAAATACTACTCTTACACTTACGCCACAAGAGCCATCTCATAGTTTAACTTTTGGGTATATTCTCTGGATTTTTGGATTCCTTGGAGCTCACCGATTTTACTACGGCAAACCCATTTCCGGAACAATCTGGTTTTTAACCTTTGGGCTCTTAGGAATCGGCTGGCTACTTGATCTATTATTTATTCCTGGTTTGAAAGAACAGGCCGACTTGAACTATCGAAATGGCCGTTACAATTACGAACTAACCTGGATTCTATTAACATTCGTAGGGGTTTTTGGTATTCACCGGTTTTATTTGGGAAAGGTCTGGACGGGCTTGTTTTATTTTTTCACCGGTGGTCTATTATCTTTCGGACTGCTCTATGATTTTTGGACAATTAACGAGCAAGTTGATAAGCTAAACTCAAATCTTTAAAGAGGAAAATTTCCGATGTTTAAACTACCAATTCTTCCCTACGGCCAAGATGAGCTCGCACCTTTTATTTCAAAAGAGACCCTGGATTTTCACTATGGAAAACATCATAAAACTTACGTCGACAATTTAAATAAACTTATCGACAATACTCCCCACTCCAAAGAATCTCTGGAAGCTATTGTGCAAGAAGCCACCGGACCTCTCTACAATAACGCGGCGCAATCTTGGAATCATACTTTTTATTGGCTTGGTTTAGCGCCAACAAAAGGACGCGCAAAATCTGAGCCCACTGGCGCTTTCAAAGAGCAAATCGTAAAGGATTTTACTTCGCTTGAAGGGCTGAAAGATTCCTACAAAGAACATGCCACTAAAGTTTTTGGATCTGGTTGGACTTGGTTGGTAAAAGATTCCGCTTCCGGTAAACTTTCATTTTTAAATACAGCTAATGCCGATGGACCTCTAAAAACAAGTAGTGTTGTACCAATTCATGTTTGTGATGTGTGGGAACATGCTTACTACATCGATTACCGAAATGTTCGCGCCACGTATTTTGACCAATTTTGGAATATTGTAAATTGGGAGTTTTGCGAAAAGAATTTTGCAGGCGCAAAACCTTTGAATATTACGCATTGGATGTCTTGATGAGTTTTTATTTTTTTGGTGAGCTAAAAATACCGCTCACCCAGCTGTAAAGTCTTCGCCAGATGGATTTTGCAGCTAAGCTGGTCGGTAGATTTGTGGCGGGTTTGTGAGGAACTGCCGCAGCAGCAACAGGTCGAGATGATTGCTTATCTCGGAAACGATTATCTTGAAGATGATTTCCTCGTTGTGAACCCGACTGAGTGTTTTTATGCGGCTTTTGTTCGAAATCATTGCGGCGTGGTCGATCGTTTTGCTGCGGCCGTCTAGGTGAATCAGATCGCTTAGAGTTTGAAGAATTTCTTGAATCTCGAGAGCCTTTTTGGGCTGGTTTATTGTTAAAGTTTCTTCGCGAGTCAAACCGGGCTTCTGGCCTGTCAGAAGATTCCTGGCCTTCAGTCACCATGCGTCGCTTGCCAGTCTCTCGGTCTTTTTTAAACGAAGGATTAGAAGCTAAGTCTTTAAACTCTAAATATTTTGGGTCAAACCATTCTGCGGCCGGTGTAACATTTGGTCCAAGCATGGTTGTGATTTCACGCCAATTATCACCGTAATCTTCACACACTAACGTGTACGAACTTCCCTTAGCACCAGCCCGGGCGGTCCGACCGATACGATGTACGTAATTGGAAGCCTCCTCCGGCACATCAAAATTAAAAACATGTGTAACCCCAGCAATATGAAGTCCGCGACTCGCTACGTCTGTGGCTATAAGAGCTTTGATTTTGCCTTCTTTAATTCGCGCGATTAGTGAAATTCTTTTTCTTTGAGGTAAATCTCCGGTAATAATTTCGACATCAAAACCGTTACCAGAAAGTTTATGTTGCAGCCACTCGGCAGACATTTTCGTGTTGACAAAAATGATCGAACAGTTGGGATTTTGGTCTTTTAAAAGCCCAATCAGAACAGCTAATTTTTGTCTGGTTTCACATACTATGGCATGCTGCTCGATACGTTCCGGAGTGATCTCATCTGGGGTCACCGAAATATATTCTGGGTTATTTAAAAATTCAAAGGCAAGTTCTTTAACTTCGTCATTTGTGGTCGCAGAAAAAATCATGCGCTGGCAGTTTTCAGGAATTTTATCAAAAAAGACTTCGACGTCTTCAATAAAACCCATTTCAAACATTCGGTCGCCTTCGTCGCAGACAAATATTTCGCAAGAATCAAAACTTAAGATTCTTCTTTTGTAAAAATCCATCAGGCGTCCTGGAGTCGCCATAATAATATCTGCGGTGCGTAAAAGCTGCTCTTGCTTTTGCATATCAACACCACCAAAAATAGCTTCCACCCGTAAGTTTTTTTTAATAAATAACTCACTTGCATCCGTCGAGACTTGCATCGCAAGTTCTCGAGTTGGCAAAAGTACAATCGCACGCGGCGACGAGGCCGGTGATTTTTGGGCAGCAGGTGCGCTTAAAAGTTTCTGTAAAATCGTAAGTAGAAAGACCCCAGTCTTGCCGGTCCCGGTTTGTGCAAAACCTGCAACATCTCGACCTGACAGGGAAAATGGCAAACAAAGCCCTTGTACTTCGGTGGGTTTTGCCCAGCCCATCGATTCCACCATTTCAACTAAATCCGGCCGAAGCCCGCACTCAAGAAAATCTTTCAAATACCGATTCCTTAACTATATGAATAACAAAACACAATCAGATAACAATGAACATACCCAAGTTCCTAAAGACTTCCAAGGTAAACCAGCGCTTGAGAGTGTTTTCACCAATGCTCAAGTCAAAGAATTTCAGCGGTTTTACAACGACTCGAATGGAAATCTTGCGGGTAAAGAGAATTTGCAAATGGTGGCTGTTTCTACCAAGATTCGAGTCAACTACTATAATAAGTGGTCGTTGGAAGCAAACCAATTATTTGCCCTAGTTGTCAATCTTAAGAGACGTTTTAGAACAGGCCGTTAGTTCCACTGCGTATACTCTTCCGTTTGCAACTTCTCATTAACCTCCGGCTAACACCGGATGAAATTTTTCGCTGGGCGGGTTGATGTTTTCTAGACTTATCGCCTCAACCGCAGTCCTTGACTTTGACATCTGCCTTTTTGTTGCCCTTGGCCTGCGGGTGATCCTGATCCTCGCCTAGAGGCGTTTACGTTTTCTTGCGTTGTTTTTACAATATCGGGACTCCCGTTTGATATTTTTATGGCAAGTTTGTCTGGCTTAGGTTAACGAAGCCGCATGGCAATATTTTTCGGGCAATGCCTTCCGGCGACCATCACGATCAGTGCGCCGAGAAAGCTCGGAAAAGGAGAATAAAATGTAGAAGGAATTACAAATTTGAAACCTTTTAGA
>JAYVPO010000205.1:0-3206 GCA_043757325.1 bacterium | reverse complement strand
TTTTGAATTGCCCTTCGCGATTTTGGTGCAAGATTATATAGTGCGGCCGGATAATGAATACGTATTAGAGTTGAAGGGCTATATGGATTCTGTGCTTCCGAAAGAAATGCAGGAAGAAGTAAATATTATTCATGAACAATTTGGTTTCATTGCGGATTCGGTAGAGTTTTTACCAGCACATAAAATTCGAGTTTCTTTTCCATGAGTTCAAATAAAAGTGATCGATTAGTATTAGTTGATTTGATCCGGCTGATTTCTTTTCTTTCCATCGCATTTTTTCATACCTACAGCGCCGTTCATTATAAAGAGATGGATCAGGAATTGTGGCGCGGCAAGATTCTCAGCTTTGCCCAAATCATACCAAGGCTATTTTCTTTCTCGGGGTTCACAATTGTGGCGATCTTTTCTTTCTTGCGAGGCTGGGGGCCAAGGCGAAAGTCGTTGGCACCAAAATTCCTAATTCTAGTGTTTGGTATTGCTATATTATTTTTGACTTACAGCAATATTTTTGCCAATGAACTTTTTTGGGAATGGGATATTTATCACTACCTGATCGTTGTTATGATTTCGCTCTATTGGCTTGAAAAATTTCCCAAATTTATACTTGGAGCTGGGGTCGCCGGCTTTCTGCTAACCTGGATTCCATTTTGGAAAGTTTCTGGACAAAGTCAATTCCCAATTCTATTTCAACATGCAGTATTTGGGATTTGTGATAGCAGCGGCCGGGGTGGATGGCCTTTGCTGCCCTGGATTGGGCTGCCTTTGGCCTTGTTCACGCTAGGTCATCAAACTAAAAAGGCTAATAATTTAAGTTTCTTTCCCTTTGAAATTTTTGTTTGGACAATTTTTTTATTTTTTTCCGCCTTCCACTTAGGTGCCTATTATCACGTAACGGTAGGCCCAAACTTCTATTGCTATACTATGCGCCAGGAACCGTGGATTTTTTGGTGCCACTTTCTATGGATAGTATTCTTTTTGCGTTGGTCGCCACATCCCAAAGTAGTAAGTGCTTTGCGGGGAAATCGAATATTAGAAAGTATTTCTAATTTAATGCTTTCAAGGCATTTCGCTCTTGCATACTTATTGCAATTAATTTTGATTTGGCTGATCGAAGAAAATGTACTTTTCTTTGCAAGCCATATTTGGGCGTATGATTTAGCTTATTTAGGAATGCTGCCTTTTTTAGAGATTATGCTACGCCTTGGATTTAGTGCAAAAGAAACTTTGATTCAGAAGAAAAATTAATTGTATATCCTATTTGCCTCTGGATGATTCCTCCTCCATAGAAAGGAATCAAAAAAATAATGACAAAATAAAGGTGTAAGTAGTAGAGCTGAACTTATTGCAAAATAGGGATTACTTCGATTCCAAAAGGAATCCTCCAGAAAAAACTCTAAGCTCCCAAAGACAATAGCCGTTCCCACAATCCATAAAACAGGTCGCTTAAAACGAAAATTCTCTTTCTGTAATTTCGGTAATACTGTGCTCATTAGCCCTAGATAGGCCATACCGTGACTGATCACTAAAGGAAATAGCACTTGTGACAAGTTCTTCCCAACCAAAAAACAAACGGAATATAAAATCGCTGAATAAATCAGGCTAAAAATTCTGAGCCAAGATCTGTGCGCTCTCCATTCGAAGATTAGCCAGGAGCCTGCTAGGCAAAAATAAGATAAAACAAGCGGACGAAATATTTGTGCGTTGGGCACCCAGAAAAAATCATTAGTGGAATAATAAGCAATTTTTGGAAAGTCGGAACGAAAGTGCGCTATGAAAATTGGCGCCAGTGTCAGAAAATAAAATATTTTTTTATCGTTTTTTTGTGCACTTAAATTAAGCCGCTGAAACCAGGAATTGACTCCATAAAGCTGCTTAAAATTATGATAGAGAGTTATATAAACTACGAAGGGTCCTAGAAAAGGAATATTCAGAAACGACCACCAAAAGAAGAGAAGAAAAAATCCAAGTGGCGCCCATAGATAAACTAGGCTGCGCTTTCGTTCGGGAGAGTGAAAATACGTGCGCCAAACCGTGGTATACACGTGACCGGAATCCAGCAAACCCAAAGCAATAAATGCAAACACGATGGTTAAAGTGGAGTCTTCCGCAAATGGGATCAGATGAGATAATAGAACGGCCAAAACCCCGGGAAAATAGAGCCAAACTAGATCCCACGAAGCCGACTTTCCAATCCAACGAGTTTCCATACCGAAAGCTTAACAATGAAAGGCTCTTAGGCCAAGCCTCTCTCGATTCGGATACATCGAATTACAGACGTATCGATTGGTTCACCTTTAATTGATCTAAATCCAAGTGAAAGGGATTCTTGTCCGAGCGACCCAAAGTAAAAGGGCGAATATGCGGACAATGAGTGAATCCAAAGAAAATGAAAAGTATATTGCCTCTTTCACTTTTTGTATCAAAAATTCCTCGTGTGCTCGGTATTGAAAATCTCCTCCCGATGGAGCGATTTCTATGATTTTTGATTTCTGTTTTGTGCACGAACTGAGCGCTATAAATGTCACGAAAAAAATAGTAGGCAGGCATAGAATTTCATTCAAATTCCTATAACTTTATCGACAATCAAAACTGGCACACCAAAAGGCATTCGCCACATTTTCAATTTTAACATAGTGTCCCGAAGCTTTTCATCATGAATTTGGAACCACACGATATGCGATAACTTGGGGGGCGGCGCGTTCCAGCTTTTCCTTTCTCTTCTACTACGATACGGTCATTTTATGAGCGCTTACGCCACTAATGATCAAATCAACTATATTCAAATTGATCACACTAGTCGTTGCAACCTTTTATGCACCCATTGCGCGCGGGTGCATAACGGCGCCTTAAATCCTTCATTGCCATTGGAGGAACTCTCTCTAGAAGACTATGTTCATATTTTTAAAGGAAACTTTCCTAAGTTGCAGGAAGTTTTTTTCTGTGGAAATTTTGGCGACGCAATTGTGAGTCAGAGTTTTGTGCCGGCCCTTGAATATCTACGTGGCTCGACAAAGGCAAATTTAAAATTATCCACCAATGGTAGCGCACGCAAACCTGACTGGTGGAAAGAACTTGCGAAGATTCTAGATCGGCCGCGGGATTTAGTGGCTTTTTCCATCGATGGCTTAAAAGACACCAATCATATATATCGGGTAAATTCTTCTTGGGAAAATATAATAGAAAACGCCGCTAGTTATATTAGAGCA
>JAYVPO010000204.1:0-11968 GCA_043757325.1 bacterium | reverse complement strand
CAAAAAGATCAGTTTTCTAAGTTAATAACCCTCACAAATCAACAAATTTCTATTTTAAAAGTGGTCTGTCCAGAAATTGATTTGTAGTGTGCGTTTTTTAAGGAAAAGTCAGGTATTTACCTCAATACCAATTGTTTCCGTTTCGTCTTGAGCCGATATTAGTTTTTTCGCCACCTGTCAAAAATCACCGCGGTTATTTTCGCCTGGTGTCAAATATCACTGTAATCATTATTCTTTCTGTTTTTACGCTTTTGATCATATTCCACTCCTTTCTTTCATTTCTTTCATTTCTTTCCTCACTCTCCTCTTTTTCTTCTCTTTCCTCACTCTCCTCTCTTTCCTGTTTTTTTCCACATCCCACTGACCAACTCAATTTAGGTCGTCCAAAAACTATGAGAGCAAGGAAAGGCGAGACAAAAAAGCGCAGCATACGCACTGGTATGTGAGCATTTTTTGGCGAAGACTTGACGCCGCTATCATGGATTTTTCGACGGCATAGACTCGTTGTGGAATAATTAGTTCGCTTAAGGTAAACTCAGTTTCTAAAATTTACTGAAGTTTCCGGAGTACAGAAATGATCAAGTGGCTGCAAAAAATAGTTGGAACCAAAAACGACCGCGAAGTTAAACGTTTGAGTTCTGTTTTGGCGCAAATCAATGGAATGGAAGATAAACTTAAGACTTACCCTGATGAAAAATTCCCGGAGATTACAGCTGCGTTAAAAGAACGAGTCGCCAAAGGGGAAACATTAAATGCCGTCCTTCCGGAAGCGTTTGCGGCAGTACGTGAAGCCGCGCGGCGTGTGCGTAAAGAAAGGCACTTTGATGTCCAGCTAATCGGTGGCATGGCTTTAAACGAAGGTAAAATTGCCGAAATGAAAACGGGTGAAGGTAAAACTTTAACCGCAACCGCCCCGATCTATTTGAATGCACTTTCTGGAAAAGGCTGTCACGTTGTGACAGTGAACGACTATTTGGCAAGGCGAGACGCCGAAACTATGGGAAAAGTCTACGAATTTTTAGGAATGAAAGCTGGCTGTATCGTCCACGACCTTGACGACGAGGACCGCCGCGCTCAATACGCTTGTGATATTACCTATGGCACCAATAATGAATTTGGTTTTGATTACCTGCGCGACAATATGAAAGTTGATAGCGCTGATCTTGTGCAACGCGGCCATAATTTTGCGATCGTCGATGAAGTGGATTCGATTTTGATCGACGAAGCCCGAACTCCTTTAATTATATCTGGGCCCACAGAATCAAATTTAGATATTTTCTATAAAGTAAATTCGACCATTCCTGGTCTAAGAAAAGATAGCGACTACATTTTTGACGAAAAATCACGCGTCGTAACTCTTACTGAAGACGGCATTAACAAAATTGAAAAGCGCCTTCGTATAGAAAATATCTATGACCCTGAAAATATCGATTATCTGCACCAAGTTCAGCAGGCTTTAAAAGCACATGTTGTGTTCAAAAAAGACGTGGACTACGTGGTGCGCGATAATAAAGTTATTATTGTCGATGAATTTACGGGCCGCCTTATGCCAGGCCGCCGCTACAGTGATGGCTTGCACGGCGCCTTGGAGGCCAAAGAACACGTTCAGGTACAAAACGAAACTCAAACCTTGGCCACAATTACGTTTCAAAATTATTTCCGCCTGTATGGAAAACTTGCGGGCATGACTGGAACAGCTGATACGGAAGCTGTGGAATTCAAAAAAATCTACAATCTTGAAGTTTTGTGCGTGCCAACCAATAGAAAAATGATCCGAACCGATTACGAAGATGAAGTTTATCGGTCAGCACGTGAGAAATATCATGTCATTGCCGACGAAATCGAAAAAGCTCAGAAAAAAGGCCAGCCGGTTTTAGTTGGAACGGTTTCGGTCGAAAAATCAGAATTATTATCTAATTTGTTAAAAAAACGTGGCGTCCCCCATGAAATATTAAACGCCAAAAATCATGCTCGTGAAGCCGATATTATTAAAAACGCTGGTCAAAAAGGAAATGTGACAATTTCTACAAACATGGCTGGTCGCGGAACGGATATTATTTTGGGTGCAGGAGTTGCTGACCTTGGCGGGTTATTTGTGATAGGAACTGAACGCCACGAATCGCGCCGTATTGATAATCAATTGCGCGGTCGATCGGGAAGGCAAGGAGATCAAGGCGCAAGTAAGTTTTTTCTTTCGTTAGAAGATGATTTAATGCGGATTTTTGCCAGCGACAGACTTGGCGCGATCATGGGTCGTCTAGGAATGAAAGAAGGCGAAGCCATTATTTCGCCGATGGTTTCCCGGGCCATTGAACGCGCTCAAAGACGCGTGGAAGAGCAAAACTTTTCTTCGAGAAAACACCTTTTAGAATACGACGACGTCATGAATCAGCAGCGCCAAGTGATTTATTCCATGCGCAATGAAATGCTGCGCAGTGGCCACTCCGAGTTGGAGTTTATTGAGGCTACGGTCAAAAAAATGGTGCACCAAGTAGCACTTGATTCTTCGCCCGAAGGAAAACTCGATGCTGGACTGTTGCAGGAAAAACTTCATTCCGAATTAAATTATCAATTATCAAACATTACAGATGGATTCCAAAATGAACCCGATGTTGATAGAAAATTGTCGAGTTTAGTTTACAAAAATTACGTCGACAAATTTTCTGCGATGGGCAAAGAAAATGTCGCCAAACTAGAAGGCTATATTTTCCTTCAAGTTATGGATCGGGCGTGGAAAAACCATCTTCTGGCCATGGATCACTTAAAAGATAGTGTTTCATTACGTGGATACGGTCAGCGCGATCCACTGCAGGAATATAAACGCGAAGCCTATCGCTTATTTGAAATGTTGATGCAGAGAATTTCTGATGAAACCACAAAAACTTTAATTTTTATGGAAGCTCCAGAGGTTGTTGAGGAGAAAAAGCCCGTTGCAAGTCAAGCTCCCATGAAACTCCAGCATGCTTCGTCGCCAACATCTGATGCCGATTCCGAACCGCCCGCGCCGTCAGGGAAATCTGACAAGATGATTTATTTTGGCAGTCGTCGCAACGAGCGAGAATCCGATAGTGCGGCGCAGCCTGTAAAACAAACTATTCGGCGCGAGGCCCCAAAAGTCGGACGGAATGACCCTTGCCCTTGTGGTTCAGGAAAGAAATTCAAAAAATGTCACGGCAAAGGATCGGATCAAGAAGCGGACGATGATCAAGGGGCTTTGGTTTGACTACAAAGTTAACAGAGTTTAACAAAGCACCAGAAGAGCAAATTCTCCCTCGTATCATTGCGAATGTTCATTCAGCTCTCGATCAAAGTTTTCCCGAAACTCAGTCCGTTCGACCACAATTTGCTAAAACTGTTTTTGCTGGAGGTGGCGAATCGACGGCTGCAAACCCGGTTCAAGCAGAGCTTGATCCGACATCAGCAATGGAACCGCATATCCCAAGAATGTTTCCTGACGAACAGTCTGGACAATTCTCAAAAGAACAAAAAACAATTTTCGTAAAACTACAGCAACGAACACTGGTGGATTATTTATTGTTTGTACTTTTTGTCTTTGGAATCGGCACTTTAGTTTATTTATTTCTGTAAATTGAATGAGATAAGATGAATGTCAGTGATGATAATGTGTAGCGTCGGTTAAAAGTTTTTCAGCGCGGTAAAGTTGCTCCCACACAATCAACCAAGCTAGATCGCTAGTAAAAACAAGACTCGAAAGCGAAATTTTTTGGTTTGCTTTTTCTTTTAGACTAGCAATAAAACCAAACGGTCCACCGACCAAAAAATAACAAACTTTGTATCTGCGATCTTCGGACACAGCCCGCAACACCTCCGCAAACTTTAAAGAATCGGGTGCTGTTCCCTTTTCGTCAAAAATAATAACCACTGAATCGTCGTCAATATTTTCTAAAAATTGCTTTTGAGTCTTGTCGTCGTCTTTTGGAATAATCACTTTAGAAAAATTTTTTAATCTTTTTTCGTAAACTTCGACCTGATCAGAAATTGCTGTAAATTTGACCTTGCCGAATTTCACAACTTTAAATTTCACTAAAAAATGAACTTAATTTTTTAATGTCGGAGGTTCAACATGAGTTGTTTTGACGTTTTTCCAGATTTCTTCGATGCGGTAGTAAGCCCGGGCTTCTTTTTGCAGAATATGAACCAAAACGGAACCGTAATCCAAGTAAATCCATTCGCCTTCGCTGCGACCTTCCACATAGAGGGGCTTAATATCGTAAAGTTGTTTGATCTTGTCTTCAATCGCCTCACAAATCGTCAAACCTTGACGCCCGCTATCCGCACTACAAATCATTTGCAAATCACAAACCGACGATTGGCCTTCAAAATCAAAAACCATAACTTCTTTGGCTTTTTTGTCCATGGCAATTTGAGAGATAACTTGGGTAAGTTCTTGGGAGCTCATTAACTAATCCTTTGCAAATTTTGTCTTATTTCACTGCTTGATTCGGGGCTATTCACATCGTTTAAATAAAACAACCCCTTGATTTTAGCAATATCTAAACCACAACCGCTCACAAACTTTTCAATCCAGAGTTGGTAACTATCATCCTGGATATTTTGTTCGATTTTCTCATGGCGTCTCGCCACAACTATGGAAAATCTCAAAAGCAGCCTGTGATAATCTTTCCAATGTTTTAAATTCTTGAACTGATCAAGGCCCATTAAAAATCCAATATTTTTTTCGGGATGCAATTCTTGAAGTGCTTCAAGGGTATTTATCGAATAATTTGGTCGCGCGAGCTTGTTTTCTAAATCCGAAACACTGACGCGAATAGGGTCAAGACTACCGAACATTTTTTCGCAAAGATCGAGTCGGTGCGCGAAGGAATATTGATTTTTGGTTTTTTCCATTATCACCGGAGCCAAAGCGGCGGGCATGATCACAATTTCGCTTTTTGGAAATCGCTGCAAAGCGCTTTTTACGCACTGCAAGTGCCCCAAGTGGGGCGGGTCAAATGTCCCGCCAAAGATAATGAAATCAGGATCCGCGTAGTTCATAAATTTTTATCAGTTTTAATCGCAGTCCAAAAAAAACTTTTTAGATTTAAAATATTTGAATTCTGCGCCGCGGAAACCAAGATAACAGGAATGCCTTTTTTCTCAAATTCTTCTGAGATTTTCTGGATTTTTTCATGATCTTTGACATCTTGAACCAGATCCATTTTAGTGATCACTAAAACTTTTTTCTTGCGAAACAAATCCATGCTGAAGTTTTTTAATTCTAGCGACAACTTAGAAAATTTTTCGTTGATATCCATTTCCTCTTGATCAACCGCGTCGACAATAAAAGCTATGACAGAAGTGCGTTCTAAATGTTTCAAAAAAGCAAATCCAAGTCCTTTGCCTTCGGCGGCGCCTTCTATTAAACCCGGAATATCAGCCACCACAAAGGACGCGTCGTCTAAATCTACGACCCCTAACTGCGGCGTTAATGTTGTGAAAGGGTAGTCTGCGATTTTTGGTTTAGCCGCGCTGATCACACTTAATAAGGTTGATTTGCCGGCATTCGGCATTCCTGCTAGTCCAATATCAGCTAAAAGTTTTAACTCAAGTCGTAATTCTCTTTTTTGGCCTTTGCCACCTGTGGTGTTTTTTTCAGGGGCTTTTTGAATTGAACTTACAAAACGCGTATTTCCCAGGCCACGTTTTCCGCCTTCAGCAACAGTAAATGCATCGTCTGGGTTTAGAATTTCTCCGAGAAGTTCATTTTCGTCGCTATCGTAAACAGCGGTGCCAATTGGCACATAAACTATTTTATCTTCACCGTCAGCACCGGTTTTGCCATTAGTACCACCACGTTCACCGTGCTCGGCGTTATAATGTTCCCGGAAGCGCAGGTGACTTAGGGTGTTTTTTTGTGGATCAGCTTTTAAAATCACATGGCCGCCAAAGCCGCCGTCGCCACCATCTGCTCCGAGTTTTGGCATATTACGCGCAGCTTTAAAACTCACCATACCCGGGCCACCGTCGCCCGAGCGCACTATAATTTTTATGGAATCAATAAATTTCATTACACGCAGTTCTACAATAAAAAACCCGCTTTGTAGCGGGCTATTTTAAATTTTATACAGTTAAGTGAAAATTAAGCAGCTACAACACTCACCCGTTGCCGCTTTTTATCGATCCGCTCAAATCGAACAACACCTTCCGACAATGCAAACAATGTGAAATCACTACCTGTTCCGACATTTTTTCCGGCATGAAAAGTACTTCCAACTTGCCTGACAATAATATTTCCAGAAATTACGGTTTGACCACCATAAATTTTTACTCCACGATACTGCGGATTTGAATCGCGTCCGTTTCGGCTACTGCCACCAGCTTTTTTGTGTGCCATGAGAGAATACTCCTTCGGTTAAACTATTAAGAAATAGCGTTAATTTCAATTGTTGTGTGCGGCTGCTTATGACCGCGTAATTTTTTAGAATTTTTGCGGCGGCGATAAGTAAAAATAAGGATTTTATCGTTAAAACCGTGAGATCTTATGGTTCCCGTGACTTTTGCTCCGGAAACATATGGTGCTCCGATGGTTGTGCCAGAAAGGAGGACCTTGTCAAAAGTGACTTTCTCGCCAACTTTACCAGGATGATTATTCACTTCAATAACGTCGCCCGATTTGACTAAAAATTGACGACCGCTTGTTTCGATAACTGCTTGCATAGATTTCTATTTCCCAAAAAAGAGCTTAATTTTTACCAATTGCAGACGATCTGTCAAGCCTGTTTGTTAGATTGTTTCTTAGGCAACGAAATTTGAAAACTCGTGCCTTGTTCCGGACAAGAATCAACCGAAATCAACCCTTGATGTAGTCTTATCATGGCTTTAGCCAGCGATAGCCCAATGCCAAACCCGCCAACAGCACGATTTCGTGCCGAATCTACGCGGTAGAAAGGGTCAAAAATATAGGGTAGGGAATCTTTTGGGATCCCCTCGCCGCTGTCTTTAATAGTAAACGAAATTTGGTCGAAGTAGGAATTCACACTAAATACCACTTCCGAATTCTTTGGTGCATGTTTTGCAGCGTTAAATAAAATATTACGCAAAGCAATACTTAAATAATTTGCGCTACAGGAAAAACTTTCGGGACCATTCTGAATGACATTTAAGCGCACGTCTTTTTCTTGAAAGCTAACTTCCACCGATCGCACTAGTTGCGAAATAAAATGCCCGGTATTTTCGTCGCGCCATTCCATCTCGACGTTTTGTGCGTCGGCTTTGGCAAGTAGCAAAAGATCTTCAATGGTCATTCCCATTGCCTTTGCTTCTTTCGCAATTGTTTGCAGGGCCGAACGGTAATCTTCGGGCGCACGGTCTTTGCGTAAAGCAAGTTCGGCTTCACCGCGCAAAACCGCTAATGGGGTTCTTAGTTCGTGGGAAACATCTGCACTGAAGCGCCGAAGTCTAATGAAAGAATCGTTGAGGCGGTCTAATAACCCGTTAAATGTAAGCGCTAAAGTTCGCAATTCGTCGCGCGCTCGCGGAACCGTCAAGCGCGTACTCAAATCATCACCACAAATAGTTGCGACGATTTCTTGCATTTCGTTAACTGAAGAAAGCGAGCGCGAAGCCAAAATGTAGCCAAAAATAAAAGATAATACCGTCAGCACTGGAAGCAAAATTAAAAGAGTATGGGATAATTGTTTAATTGCTGCATAGGTACTATCCAGTGGGGCCGCGACTTGGACTACATTTCCTGAAAAAATCCCATTATTTAAAAGTGGCAGGGTTAATTGACGCACGGGCGGCGTTTTTTTAGTTAGGTAAAACGTTTCGAAAGTTTCTAAACCTTGTTCGGCGCGTTTGATGGCCGCGTCTGTCATTGGGGGTAGGCGGACGTTAATGGCCTCACTTTTGGAGCGAATCTTTCCCGACATATCGACAACCTGAGCGTAGGCATTGATGTAACGTTCGCCAAAAAATTCCGCCAACAATCTTTCGAAATCTGGTTGTTTGGAATTTTCCGAGGCTTTTGCATCGCGCACCGAACGTGCGGACGCTAAAAGTGCCGCATCAACGGACTGTAAAAGTTGTTTTTCAACCAGGCCTTTTACGGAAACGCTGCAAACACAAAAAACAATGGCCATCCAGATGGAATGGCCAAGGGCTAAGCGCAACCGAACTGGCATTCGATTCCAGAAATTCATTTTCAAACAGCGGCAGTGATAGCTTCAGGCGTATCAAGCATGTAACCATGTCCGCGCACGGTTTTAAGCATAGGCTGCGTAAAATTTTTATCGATTTTATTGCGCAAATACCCAACATAGACATCAACAACATTTGAAGTTGGTTCAAAATTCATATCCCAAACGTGTTCTGAAAGTTGCGACCTTGATACCACCGAACCGGAATTTCGGGCAAGATACTCAAGCAGAGCATATTCTTTGCTGGTTAAATCAATTTTTTCGCCGCCGCGTTTCACTTCCCTGCGCGCAGGATTTATTTCCAGAGGGCCAACGGTGATATTTTCTCCAGTTTCTCCAGCAATTGGGCGGCGCATTAATGCTCGAACACGGGCCAAAAGTTCGTCGATGCTAAAAGGTTTAGTCATATAATCGTCTGCGCCGTGATCTAGTCCGTGGACCACGTCGGTTGTTGCATCACGAGCAGTTAACAACATGACCGGCGTTTTTATGCCGCTTTTACGCAGGGCCGCCAGTACTTCAAATCCATTTAAACGCGGCAGCATAACGTCTAGAACAATTAAATCGTAACTATTTTCGAATGCCAGCCATTCGGCTTCAATGCCATCGGTTGCCATGTCCACAGCGTAGGATTCTTCCTTTAAAGTTCTTTGTAAAATACTGGCAAGACGCTCATCATCTTCTACGACTAAAATGCGCATTGATCTCTCCTTTGTAAGTAAACTTCGCTATCGATTACGATATTCTATGACATTAATACATTAGAAATGAGAAAAAGGTGAGGAAAATATAATACCTATAAAAATAGGGAACTTAAGAATTCGAAACACAATGTTAAATTGAGGAGAATGGCTAAAAAATGGCATATACTCAGCGATAGATGAGTATTTTTGAGCCGTAAGCCACGCAGTTAGCATCAATTTAACGTTGTGATCCTAGGAAAAACTCCAAACAAAGATTATGTTAAGCGACTTTGTTTTTGCGAGCTGTTGGCATGCACTGTGCGATCCAATGATGATGAACGGCCGACTTGTAACTCGCTGGAGCGCCGTGTTCCCATTCTTTAGCGGAAGCAAAGCGTTTTGCGATTTTTTGGCACTTTTCAAGGCTCCAGTTGGAAGATTTTGAAGTGGCCTTTGGAGTGAATGCGACAGGAGCTTCTTCTTTGACTTTCTTTTCTTTTTTTTCGACTTTTTCTGTTTTTTCAGCAGGTTTATCTGACATCGTAGTTTTTTCCTTATAAGTTTTTTATTTCAATTTTAATTATACGAGAAATAAAAGGCCAAGAACAATCGCCCTGAATTTATCAAATTTGAAAATAGATTGAATTTGTTCTGATACTAAAAGGAATTAGGGTTTTTTGTATGTGTCGTATTTTTTTTATTTCTATATTTTTTGTTCACGCTTGCAGCTTGCTTAGGAAATTAATACACAAATGTTTAACAACGGTATTTTCCTGCCGTCACAATATAATCCTTTGCCGACTGACTCAGAAACTCCAGTTCGCGCTCAGTCAATTCTCGCACCGCTTTCGCAGGAGACCCAACAATCATCATCTTACTTGGGAAAGTTTTTCCCGGGGTCACAACCGACCCTGCCGCAACAAAACTTAAACTCGGAATATTACAACCATCTAGTAGAATAGATCCCATTCCAATCAAACTTAAACTTCCAATCTTACACGCATGAATAATACAACCGTGCCCGATGGTCACATCGTCTCCAATATCCGTACTTCCAGTTCCAGAAGTCACATGGACGGTGGAATTATCTTGAATATTTGTCCGGGTGCCGATATGAATGGACTGCACATCCCCGCGGATGACCGTGTTAAACCACACACTGGCATCATCTCCTAATTTCACATCGCCGATAACCACGGAACCCGGCGCCAGGAAAACGTTTGCGCCTAATTTTGGTGTGATATTATTAAAAGGCAGAATCAGCCCCTGCATACTTGGCCTTTTATTTGCTAAGATTAAAACTCATGAGTAAATATGCTGTCAATTTTATCTCAGTATTTGGACGATACATCCTTTTTTTTCGGGATGTGTTAAAACTTTCCGTGCGTAAACCGTTTCGTCGCGATCTGCTTATTCAACAGCTCGAATTTATCGGCAACCAATCTCTCAACATTATCATTATCACTGGCTTTTTTACAGGCGCTGTTTTTGGCCTCCAAATCGGGGGAATTTTTCAGATTTTCCGGGCAGAATCAATCATGGGAGCCGCCACTGCCAAGGCTTTGACTAGGGAATTAGCACCGCTTATGACTGCCTTTTTGCTAGCTGGACGAGTGGGTTCCTCAATCACAGCCGAAATTGCAACCATGCGAGTTAGCGAACAAATCGATGCCATCGAAGCCATGGGCGTAGATCCAGTCGGTTATCTGGTTGTACCGCGATTTTTGGCAGCAATCTCTGTCGTTCCACTGCTGTGCTGCGTATTTATTTTCACAGGAATTATAGGTGCCTATATCACGGGAGTTTATATTTTTGATGTGGATGTCGGTATTTTTCTCGACAAAATAAAGTGGTTGGTAAAACCTCGAGACATTGCCAGCGGCATGCAAAAAGCTTTTATTTTTGCAACTATCATTGCGGTTATTTCCTGTCGGTTTGGACTAAAAGCCGGAGGGGGCGCAAAAGGCGTTGGCCAAGCCACAACCCAATCTGTGGTTTTAAGCCTCTTGGTGATTTTAGGCTTTGATGTGTTTATTACCTATATCCAGTTGCGAGTACTGCCGTGATTGAGTTTCGCGATATTTCTAAATCATTTGGACAAAAAATCGTACTCGATCACTTGTCACTTATTATTCCACCGGGAAAAATCACATTTATTCTGGGAAAATCTGGCGAAGGAAAATCCGTAACCATAAAACATATAATGGGACTTTTACGGCCCGATACTGGAGATATTTTGGTGGACGAGGAAAATATCGGGCAAAAATCGGAAGAAGAATTTCGTCGTTACCGCAAAAAATTTGGCATGCTTTTTCAGCACGCAGCTCTTTTTGATAGTTTAACGGTGGGAGAAAATGTGATTTTTCCGCTCAAAGAAGAGGCCTATTTTGATTCCACCATGCAACTTTCGCAAATGCTCGAACGCGTTGAAAATGTACTAGTACAGGTGGGCTTGCCGAATATGCAGCATAAGTTTCCAACGGAATTATCAACCGGCGAAAAAAAGCGCGTTGGACTTGCCAGGGCTTTGGTAACTAAGCCACGTTTTATGCTTTACGACGAGCCAACCACCGGAATGGATCCGATGATTTCTGAAATGATCGATGAACTTATTGTTCAAATGAATAACGAAGAAAAAGAAATGACTTCGATAGTCATTTCGCACGATCTAAAGGCAGCTTTAGCTACAGCGGAAAATATTATTTTCCTTTATAAGGGAAAACTTGCCTTGGCAGGCACCCCTGACGAATTTAGATCTTCTAAAGATCCGATTGTGCGTCAGTTTTTTTCGGGTAAAGTTGAAGGACCAATGGAATTTCTTTAATATGTTTCTACTTTTTCTCCATCAAAAATACTTAAATAGTCTTTGACGCTTAACTGACAAACTGATCTTCCCCTTCAAAAACGGACTTTTTCTTAGGCTACACGTAGCATATATTTTTCCTCCATAGCAACTGGTGTTTGATAATCAATGCTCGAATGCATCCTCTGTCGGTTGTAGAAAACCTCTATCCACTGAAACAAGTCCATTCTAGCTCTGGAAACAGAAAATGAAAAAAAAATAAAATTATCGGGCAACGTCGGCAAGCTAACAAAAAATACGCTACTTTTCTCGCAATTTCCTTT
>JAYVPO010000203.1:0-3208 GCA_043757325.1 bacterium | reverse complement strand
CTCTATATTATTATTCAGTATCCTGCGACAAAATGCAGGCTTTGGCAGAAACAACTGAAGTGAACAATAAAAGTTCAATTTTAACTAACTTTGGTTGTTCCAACATGAATGATGTTGGTTTCGCAGGACTTTTTCCGTAAGAGAAAAGGTTTAAATAAAAAGCCTCCCACAGTTGTCGGTGCCAGCGGGTTGTGGGTTTGGCCCCTCAAAATTAATTAAAAAAAAAAGCGGTGAATATTTGCAGCCGCCTTTCGTGTCATTTTCAAAAATCTGTTTTGCTCGGTTGGCCATTGCGAAACTTGTCGCCGGATTTCACGAAGGCGCGCAATTTGATAGAGATTTTCTCAATTTTTAGATTTCTCGTTCACAAAAATAGCTCGCGAGCCCCTTAAATCGCTTTGGAATTTAGCGTTTTCAAGATTCGATCTGTACTAAAGACAAATAATTCTAAGTCATAGCCATTTCAGGCCATTCTATGCATTTTGAAGCCTGTTTTATCTATTTTTCCGGTTTTAATGCACGGGCTTTTGAATCATAGCCTCCGGCTTAGCCCCTAGGCGGACATTATTACACCCAATCATGTTTGGCCGTAGGAGAGTGTGCTTTTTTGCCAGAAAGGGCTCCAGAAGGCCAGGAGACAACAAAAAGCAGGCACCGCATAAAAATATTAGGTAGCGGCACGGACCACCCAAGTTTTGTGATGAGTAATTCTTTCTCGAAACAAACTCTGACTCAGATCGAAATGTTTACCCTGCAGAAAAATATAAAAAAATCGTTGTGTATCGCTTGCCGAAGCACTTGGATGAAAAAGCGGCAGCTCTTTAATTAGACAAAATTGGGGTAAAACTGATCAATCTCAACAAAAAACAAGCTGGGTGCTTACACCTTGATGCTCAAGGCCCATTCAAGCCTGAACATTATCGCCACTAAGTATTTGTTGTTTTTAAAATAAATCCGGATTTATTAGAAGGCATAACTTATTATTATTTAATAATTGCTCATTGCATTATATTCTGTTAATTAACCTGAAAATAATTTTAGGAGTACCTTATGTTAAATCTTTTATCTTTAATTTTAATTTCCGCCAGCTTTGCCTCTGTAGAAGATTCTTCTATAGTTAAAACTTTGGATGGAAAGGTAGCTCACTGTAACAGAGACAGTAAAATCGATACTCACGCCTATTTACCTAATGTGTTTAGCCTAACTGCTAATAACGAGAGCGTTTTGCTGAATATGTCGATAATGGCGCTTTCTTGTGCAAAAAATAGCACTGACTTCCAGTGGGTAACTAGCTCATTTAACGCTCCGATAAATAAAGTTTCTTTAGATGGTATTCCATTTGCAATTAACATGAGTGACCTAGAGTTTCGATTGATTGACTCTAATTTTAAAAATTTGGCTTTTACTAAAGTAAGTTCTGAACATTCTGTGGGTTTCAATTTTAATATTAATGTGAATCAGGTTTTAAACGGTGAAGATTTAATTAAATTAGAGTCTGGCAAAACAGTTTCGATGCAGTGGACCTTTTTTCTTCATGGTGTGAAATCTATTACAATGAATGGAAAAACTGAGGTTTTGGGACAGTTCACTGGTGGTTCCTATTTAATTAGGTTTGATCTTTCTAAAGATGCTAATGGACTGCTAATTCAAAATATTTCAATCCAATAATATATGTATCAGCTAAAAAATCGATGCCTTTTGGTATCGGTTTTTTTATGCTTGCATGTAGATGAATTCGGAATCCACATATCCGCCCCCAAGCATACTAGCACAGCGGGAAAGATTCTTCTTTTTGCGACAGCCCAATACCAGCACGGCAAGTCCCTTGGAAATAGCAGTTATATTTCAGAGCTAAGAATTTAAAAAAAAGGAGCTGAGCTAAAACGCCCAACTCCTAATCTGAATTCTTACGTGCGAAAAAGGGAACCTTTAGACACACTCAAAGACTCTTTATTGGGCGCTCGCAGGGCGGTGCGCTTGCCCTGCCGCTTTTCTTTGTTCGGCGGCGGCTCGGTTGGTGGTAGCTTTAGATAAGCCTGCTGCGCTCTTATCTTGTCCCATCTGATTCGCATGTTGAGTTTTCATCGCCATTCCTTTGGCCGAATGGCTATCTGGTCCTGCTGCAAAAGAAAAATGACTGATTGATAAACCCACAACAAAAATACTAAGTATTAAACGCTTCATTAGAACCCCCTGATTTTTTGCTTCCTACTATACTAAGCCATCAGCAGCCTACCGATGCCCGTTCCATATTATAACTTTGTCACAGTGTGATTTATAATGTATCTCAGCGGAGATATAGGTGGCCTTCTGCTAACCTCAGGGCGCTTCCCACAGACAATTCATTGGACATTAGATGGGTGACTGCTTTGTAGACAATTAGATTTGGCTATCAGCGCTTTCCGCGGTAAATTGATACAATTAAAAGGGCGGATCGGCCATCAATGCCACGCTTGGCAACCTGAGGGCAACCCGTGGGATTTTTCAAGAAAAGTAAACCAGCTGAAAGAGCTATTATTGAACGAAGTGCACGTGTGCGCCTTTTGCTCGGGGACTCCTGCTATTTTGAGAGTTCTGGCCATAAATTTCCGGTAGTTAATGTCTCTGAGACGGGCTTGGCGCTCGAAGGCAATAACAAAAATGTTGGAGAGCGGATGAGCGGCGCTCTTTGCCTTGGTCAAGAAGTCATTTCTATTGAAGTCGAAGTAATGAGGCAGAGCAGAAGTTTTTTTGGTGTGCGACTTATTCAGGGCGGCGATGACCTTCGTCGAGCTTTGCGACGAATATTTACGGACGAATTTAAAGCCATGGAAATGAGTGAGGTTGCTTCGAGTCGTTTAGATTCAGAAACCGAAGGTCAGCCGCATTGGTTCTATGCGCCGGGTAGTTTTGAACTCTACCTAGTTGAAATTGCAGG
Source organism: bacterium (assembly GCA_043757325.1). GTDB lineage: Bacteria > Bdellovibrionota_B > Oligoflexia > Oligoflexales > RGVZ01 > JAYVPO01. Next base: position 291 of record JAYVPO010000203.1, on the reverse strand, counting down.
TAAGGTGCAAAAAGCCGAAATCGCCTGGAACGGCAAAGTCCTAGCGGTTCGTATAGGGGAGAGGGCGCGAGCCGGGAATCTTCAATCCGAAGATCGCGAGAAAGTAGACCATGCTAAATCGAATCTAATTATATGGCTTGATTCAGTTAGTGACAGTGATCGCTTAAAGGCTCTGCGTCTAGTGGAAAATATTCCGGGACTCGAGCCCGGATTTAAGGCGCAGTTAAAAGAGATGTTTAATACATAAGACATTGCATTTGAGTTTTTCTCAGCCTTTGGGGAGAGTTTTTT
>JAYVPO010000202.1:0-3266 GCA_043757325.1 bacterium | reverse complement strand
AATAGGAGCGATAGGAAGCTGACTGGTGGTTCCGTTATTGTCATCGCGGCAATAGAAAATATCATTCTCACCAGAATCATCCTGAAAACAATAGAGCTTTGAAGGCGTTTCGGAACCGAAGCTTTGTTGCAAAGAAAAAATAGATATCAAACTGAAGACAAATAACCACTTCATGCACCAATCGTATCGAAGATTTTGTGCCAAATCTATTGATTTTCAATAGCCAAATAAATTATCGGGAAAACTCAGTTAATCCTATTAAAAATACTAAGTTATGGCAGAAATGCGCCATGGATTCCGCTGGCATTCACCCAACTATAAAGAATTGGATATAGGACAAAACGAATTGATCTAATAAGGGCCGATTTAAAAGTAATAACTTCAACCTCACGTCAGTGATTTGGCTTAGAAACTACAAGCTTCCCACATGACTGAAAGCGTTCTGCAAAAAAAACAGCTTTATTTCGCAACTCTTCTCTGAAATCAAATAACTTATTTTCCGCGACCCTTAATACACTGTTTATTTCCGCAAATACAGGTCGCTGCTTCTTGCCAACATTTCCGCGCGTATTTAGACCACCGCTCGTGCTCTCCCAAATCATCTCACGCTCATGAAAGATTTTGGCCAAATCTTCAGGATTATTTTTCAGGTCGCGCAAGATGGCCCGCACCGCTTCATTTCCATCCATATCCATTCCGTCTCGCCGAATACTAGCGTCTCGAAGTTTTTTGTAACTTTTATCTGTAATTTCAAATTGGGCATAGTAAGCGAACGCAAGGTTATGATCAATTTCACAGTTCTTACCTGTACTAGTCGCCTTTCCAATTCGCTCATTAAATCCTTTCAGTATTTCTTTTTCTTCTTTGCAGGCCTCGTCGAAATCTTTCAGCGATTGTTTCATCATCTGATTCTGAAGATCCACTGCCGTGGCAGCCGATTGCAACGAGGAGGCATATTTTTTGTGGGTAACTCTATTTTGTTCGAGCTCTTTGCGATACCGCGACTTTTCGGATAGGCCATCACACGAACTTTCGGCGAAGCTATTGAAAGGGAAAAAAACTATAAGTAGCAGAATCATTTTTGACATGTTCGCGCCAAATTTCTGTATCAAGGGTCATGAAAATCGAAAAATGTAACCAAAAATTATTTTAATACCGACTTCATGTGCATATTGTCGATCACATTTCCACGCTTCATGGCCCGTAGGGCCGCAGCTCTAGTTCGATTAAATAAGGGTTCGCTGTCCATGCCCAACAAGGAGTTCTCGCCTAATCGCGATTCACTCTTACTGCCTTCTCCTAAGCCTAAGGCGTATCTTTCCTCGCCACTTAGTCCGCCAAGCGCATCCGATCCAATCTTTTTCTGTTCGCCCATTAAATCAGTGAGGCCACTCGAATCAGCATCAAAACTGGAAAGACCCAAATCTGCAGATCCCGAGGTATTCAGACCTCCCCCACCGCCAACAGCCGCCACTAGCTGATCTTTGCCTGACATCGGACCACCGCTAGCTAATTCGCGAGGCATATCTTTATTGGAAAATCCTTCAGCGCCCGACCCGCCACCGCTAACGCCAACAACGGCTGCCATCGAAGAAGAGCCGCTGCGATTAAAAGAACGCTTCCCCGTGGTAGGCGCTGCACCCCCACTACCCAACGCGTAGCTAAAACCAGCATCGCCAGTTGCGGCAACGGTGCCGATTGGCTTTGTGGCGGCAGTGCCTGCGGCTGCAATTTTACTCGCGCTACTAGACTTATTTATGACTTGGGCCTGTGCCAGCGCAGCACCTGCCATGTCGGCAGTTACGGGACTTCCCTGGCCTTGCCCTTTTGCCGCCGCTAGAGCGCCTGCAGCTTGCCCCAAGGCGCCTAATGAGCCTGCGGCCGCACTGCTAGGTGGCTTTTGACTTGCGGCTTGCTGAATCACAGCCGGATCTCCTGAGACCTTATCTCCAGCGCCATTTAAGGCAGCGCCTCCGCCACCGTTACCAGAAGCGTTCGCAAGCGTACGGCCTGTATCTGCGCCTTTTGCAGTTGAGTCGGCAAATGGGTTCTTAGAAGCAGCCGAAGAATCCATTCTGCTCAGCCCATTTAGCGACTCGCGATAGTCACTGGCTCGCATAGCGCTCGCATCTATTTTTTGTACGTTATTTTTTACTTCCGTAGTAATCGAACTTTGAGAGTTGCTTGCGGTATCTTTGGCTGCATTCTGTATATCGCTCAAAGTCTGCGCAATTGCGGCATATTCTTTTACCGTGGCTGGCCCACCATTACTGGCTTTAATTGTACCAACTTCGGGCACTACTAAATTAGAACCTGTGACTGATGCCGCTGTATCTACAGAAGCTTTGAGCTTATTTGCTTCAGCGATTAAAACTTCTTGATCACTTGCTCTGACGGCTGAGTCCGCCTGAGCCACTTTATTGGCAACTACAGCCTTTGTATTATCAATGGCTGCATCAATTTTGGCTTTGTCATCTAAATATCGTTGCGCGATCTCTTTATTTTTATCTTCTAATTTAGAAATACCATCTTTAGCAGTGGTGAGCTGGTCGTTCAACTTGGTTAAGGCAGGCTGCACTATAGTAGTCTCTGTATCTAGTAAACACTGGAAATACTTTTTTTGAGAATCATTTCCTGCTGTCGCTGCAGGCGCAGTACATTTTCTGCAAGCTGCCTGCACTTTGGTAGCGGCCTCCTTAAGGCCTTTTGCGTAGTCCTCAGCAATTTGTTTAATTTTCGCGTAAGTTTCCATACAGATCGATTCGTAACATCGATCGTTTGTTACTCCACCCACTTGATCTAATTTAGCCTCGCGAAGCTTTGCGCAACTTGAATCAGGATCTAACTGAGTGTATTTGCTTAATTCTGAAGTGGTATTAATGGCGCTCTCGCAACCAGCAGCCAAAGCCGAATTTGTGCAAAACATTACGGAAAGCAAAATAATAGAGAAACTACGCATACCTCACCACCCTATTCTAAATTATATAACAATTTTGATAGTTTTGGGGGATTGGCGTGCGGCGTAGAATATCCTATGGAATTCAATCACTTTCGTAGTGTCTAAATAGTAGCCGCCTAAAATGGCTACAACTACATTAGTTTTATTCACAAATGGACCAAACAAATGACTAATCAAAAGGCAGAGCTAACAATTGTTAGATCCCAAATAACGTTTCTAAAAAATGAACTTTTCCAATGCAATCTGGGTTACTCCAAATATCATGATTAAGGCGTGAGACAGTTTTCCAATTATCTTCGGGAGCATC
>JAYVPO010000201.1:0-3286 GCA_043757325.1 bacterium | reverse complement strand
ATGCAGGATATACGGATCAGACATACACGACTACTTCGTCCGAAGGCTACACATTCGAAATCTGGATTCAAGCCGTCGGCAACAGCACCGAAAACGACGACATTTACTTGGAGGCCTACGACGCGGATAGCACCTCCTCTTCGGGGCCATCAGTACACATTTCGGCTCCGCTAACGCCTTCTTTGGCCGATTCGAAGAAAGAGAGCATCGGCGAAGGGAAAATGAACAATGCAACGATAACATTTGGATCCGGTAAATATCAAGGTGATCAAAAAGGTTTAATCTATAGCGACGATACTCCAAGCACGATGATAGGTGCAAAGGCATACCGAATTGCGCCTAGAATAAAGACGGATTTGTGGGTTGAACTGAATGGCGGGACTTTGGGTGACAAAGATATCTATCTAGCTCCTAGTGGCTCAAGTGATAGAGAATTTGGCGATTTTGGCTCGCTCTCAGGATCGACAATTATGATGGAAACCAAGAAAGGAGTAGATCAATCGCTTTCGGCTGTGGATAAATTGAAAATAGATGAAACAAAACTTTCAAAGGTATCCCCCGTGTACAAATGCGGTATCACCAGTTCGCGCTATAGTACTAGGATTGACACTATCAACCAAACCGACCCGAAGCATGTCGGTGAAATCAAGGTGAAACTTTACGCGCGAGCCACATCCGACAAAAACGGGTTAGCAGAAAGCCGAGGATTTAGTTTGAGCGCAATCCCCGTAACTGTATCACAAACTATCTACTCGGGCAGTTTAACAACAAACGACAATAAACGTATGATCACAGTTCAGAACGGACATGCTAACGGCATGCTTAATTTGGAAGGTAATGTTTATCTGATGCAATGGGGCTGCGTTTATCAGGTGAATTTTTTTAGCGATTCAGGCAAAGCGGAAGATTTAAACAATATTTATGCCAATGAATATATAATTGCTGACGGTTCTAACGGGGTATTTGGTGGACAATCAGACGTTTCGACCAGATATCAAAGGCCGCCTGGTATGGTGGATCTGAATATCAGAAATCAACTTGTCATTAATGGAAAACCTAATGGCAGCTGGTCGGCCACAAGAGATGCTTTGTTAGCACTTATAGCACAGGCACCTGCTAGCCGGGCCGGCCTATATCAATTTTTTACTTTCTATGACGAAAGGTCGCAGGGAACTATCGATCCTAAAACAATCACTAAATATGACAGCAACTTAGTTTTGGAATCGGGATTTTACATGACGTACGCATTGTCGGGCAACAGTATTGTTGTCAAGAAAACCCCACTGGCGACTGTTGATAAACCTTTAACAGTTCCTCGTTATGGCGAAGTGAAAAACGGAGAAGTAGATATCAAGGACAGAGTTGCAGTTAGTGATGATGTGAGTTCGGTATCAGCCGAAACTCAAAGAGAACTCGCACCTTGAGATCTTGCCACCAAATGAATGCAATATAGCATTAAAAAAAAGCTTAATAGTTACTTACCCGACATCAGGCAAAATAGAATTTGGCTTTTCTGGTTCTAGAACTACGCAAAATACTGTCCTAACTGTGTAGTGTGTGCTACGCACAGATGTACTAATTAGTGTCTAATTCTTATGACTCCAATAGATATCGCGAATCCCAAACGGTTGAAATCTGTCTTTGTTAACTCAAGATATTCTTGGCTCGCAAAGATATCCATATTGTTTTCAACTTTTCTATTATCAGCTTGCGGAGGAAAGCCCGATTTGAATCAGTCGAACTTTTCTATAGTCGCTGAGCCGATTTACACACTGAAAGGTCAGCCCATTATTATTAAGGTGGTTTGCGAATTCCGAGAATCCGACGAGTTTCTTGATTCAGCCATTACCCCCGAATGCTTTAAAGTATCAAGCACGGTTCCGCTTAAGTTGCACACTTATTGGGAAGTTGGACATAATTACCAATATCGCATTCCCTGTGTTCCTACATCGACAGTAGGCTGCAAGCGCCGCATATTATACTTGTCAATCGACAATTTAGAAAATCGACAGGAACAAGCCATCGACATTAAATTGTCAAATTCTCTACTTTCAAGCAATTATTCTTTTGCCGGACGAGAAATTCCGATACCGAAAGATCAAAGGCAGTCGGGGCACGGTCCCGATTGCGCCGTAGCACTCGCTAATATCCCAATTGGTTTTCAGCATTCTACTCTCGAACAGCAGACGGTACGAGCGCGACGGATTGAGGCACTCCTTTTAGAACCCTCTATATCAGTTGAAAATCAAGAATTCGCTCGTTCAGTTCTGAACCATTACACCGATTCATCCTTAGACGATTCTGCCATCATTGCTGTCAGTCACAGAAACTACACATATTTCCATGATGCGTTGATTTCTATAAAGCATTCACAAGACCACAACAAACTGTTGCGTATTGCATTGCTTAGAATTGCTGTACAGAGTTTGCCTAATAATTTTTTTACTGTTGAAAATGAAATCGATTTTGAGAAAATCGTTTGTGAAACATCTGAGTTCGAGTTTCGGAAATTTTTAGCCATCGCTAATCCTCATATACGTTCCTATATTATGCTGTTTCGCTGGAAGTCAATGACTCCATCAGAGCGTGACAAAGTGCTCACAGACTTGCAGAACTTCCAATATCCCATGGTTTCGACTTTTGCATCGGAGATTTTCCGTGATTTAAATCACCCCAAGTTTTCAACACGCGAAGCTGCGGAAAAGAAGTTGCTTGATATGGGAGAGGCATCAAGCAGTTATGTAACCGATTTCCTTCGACGTATTGATCTAACTTATGACTGTCGAAATCGTCTCGAAATTCTAGGTAGAAAAGTTAGGGATTTGCCTGTTGAACCGCGTTTCTGGAATCTATACAAGATGCGTTTGATGAGTGCTGTCAGATCTAAAAATCATCCTGCAATAGTCGATCAAATATTTGATAGTCTGAGCAAAGGAGACCAAATGATCTTCATCAACCGCGAAGCAAAGGAATATCTCGACGCTATTAAGAATTCGCGGTCAAAGTAGAGCCAGGGCCAGCGCATATCAGATGTCACTTTCCGGCAAGCACTTGCGTCAGGACCTCGGTGCTGAGCAGGCGGGTCATCGTGCCGACGATGCTGTCCTTGATGGGGCACTTCTTCAGCATGGAGACTGCGAAGCCAGGTAGGGTGGGCACGGCTCTGGGTGCCCCATTCGCATCAAGTTAAGGAAATACGGCCAAAACCTGCTTGCCCATTTTCGCCATGTTTGGCCGGCAGCTTGCCGAGGCTTGCCAAACTATTGAATTCTGCCTCTTGACATAA
>JAYVPO010000200.1:0-12411 GCA_043757325.1 bacterium | reverse complement strand
CAAGAAGTGTTTCAAGATTGGATGAATTCGCCAGGTCATCGCGCCAATATTTTGAAGCAAGGTGCAACACAATTTGGTGGAGCAGGCGTCAATTCTTTCTGGACAATGCGCGTTCGCTAGTAAGTTGAATAAAATGTGGGTGCCAGTAAATGGCACTCTTTTCTTTCTACTTTCCAGATTATGTATTGCTATTAGTCCTACTTCATGTATTTTGAAGCGCAATAGTCGGATTATACGATTAAAAACAATGAAGGAGATTTCGAAATGAGATCAGTTTTATTTTCAGTACTAGGACTTTTCTGGTGTATAAATGCTTTTGCGCAATACAAAGTGGAGCTTCTTCGTTCAAATGGAAAATTGTATTATCGCGGAATTGATGAAATGTTTCATGCTGTGGCATCTGAGAGAAAGGTTACTGCTGATACTGAGTGCAAGGGACCAGGTGGTTTAAAGTTTGTTGCTCCAGCAGGATCCATAGTCGTAACCATAGCAAATTTAGGTGAGTACTTGTCCAGTGGTCCAGTATTAGAAGCAGTTGGTGGAAAATCGTTAGCGATTGAGCTCTCTGCTGAAGACAAGCTGTTAACGCTAATCAATAAGGTACGTTCCAATCGCGGTTTAAGCCTTTTAAGCAAATCAGCTAAGTTAGCGTTGGGTGCTTTGAATAATTCTAAAAGAATGGCTTCAACTGGCAAATTTATGCATAGCCGTGATCCTTTTGTTATGAATATCGCTCAGGGTCAAGAGAGCGCTGAAGATGTTTTTGGGAATTGGATGAATAATCCAGGTTGCCACAATAATATTCTGGATCCAAAAACGCGAGAGTTTGGAGCGTCAAAAGTTGAGAATTACTGGACTATGTACGTTCAATAAATAAATTGAAAAAACTGCAGTTTGGAACTGTCGCTCCTCAAAAAAAAGAGTGCTATCTGAGTTGGGAAAATAATCTTAGTTTTCATTAATTATTTAACGTAAAAAATTAATGAAAACTAAGATTATTTTCCCAACTCAGATAGCGCTCTTTTTCTCTCATCCTGCGAGTACAATTCGGGGCAAAAAAGACCGGATTTTTTTCAATTGGTGAAAAAATACACCGTAAATTTTATAAGCCTTTTCCTCCGAAACATATGTAGTCCGGGCGAGGAAGGAAACAGTTGGAGTTCAGCTCAACTCGCCCGGACGAATCGTTTCGGAAGAAAGGGCTTATAGAATTTACGGTGTATTTTTTCACCAATCGAAAAAAATCCGGTCCTTTTTTGCCCCGAATTTTCTGAAGCCCAATTCTGAATTTCTAACGCGCCACTGTATTCATCACATATTCTTACTATATTCTTTCTATTTTGCCGCGAGCTTACAGTCCTGAAATTCTGACTTCAGAGATTGATTTAGCTCCTTGAGCGTATCGTACTCGCGCATGGACTTCACTCGCCCGTAATACTCACTAAGTTCAACACCTTTTTCCGGAGTTACAAATTCTAAAATCGTCGTAACCTGCTTTTGTTTTAAACTTTTCATCAGCGCAACTGCCATATCTTTATCTAGCTTCTCAAAAACTGGTGCGGCTTTTTTTGGTTCCATCTTGTCGTACAGTTCGATTAATCGAGTTAATCGTTCACCTTTTAGATCTTTTTCCTGCTGAATCGTTTGTGCAATAAACTTCCTTTCATCGTCGATTTTCTGCAATTTCGAGTCAATACTTGCTTCTAAAGTCTGAAGCTGCTTTTCTTTTTGTTCCAGCACCACAATTCTCTCATCTACCTGTGCCTTTTTTTTCTCGGCCAACGACAGATATTTGCCTAGTTCATCCTTTTTCAAATGATCCGTGTCCAATATCGGCAAATTAAGTAAACTCTCCAAAAAACTCTTGGGTTTTTTAGCTTCTTCCTTTGGTTCTTCTTTTTTGTCACTGGCGGCTTTTGGAACATTCTGGGCGGTCAAATTCTTTTCTCCAAACTTAACCCACCCACCTACCGCCACTATAATAAAAGTTAAAAGAAAAATTTTTACTAAAAATAACTTTTGAAATATTTTCATGCTCTCTCCTTTTGGCCGTGCCGTCTCAGCCCGACTTCATCAAGATTCTTCTGCTCGTTTTTAGCCAATTCCATTTGAAATGCCGAAAAATATTTGTCGGAAATTTTTCCAATCTGCTTTATTTCAACACGATTAGCATTCACAACCTTTAGACATTCTGCCTCCACACGCTCCAGTTCTTTAAAAACCTGAAAACATTTCACCCACTCGCTTTTCAAATGATCCAAAGCCCTTTCCAAAACTTCCAATTTATTTCTTTCTAGTGACTTTCTTTCTAAATTTAATCGATCTACCCCCGTCACATAATCATTCTGAGTGGTTTTTAATCTAGCGGCAGCGTCGAGTTTATTTTTCATAGAAATTTGCCAAGCAAAAATGCATTTATCATTTTCAAATGATTTAATTTTTGAAACGGACTGAAGTTTTTTAAATTTATTATGCGTAGTAGACATCTTTTACCTCACACTCCTACATCGTGTTCAAACTGCAACTGCTGAGTAAAAATCGCCTTCATTCCGTTCAATGCGTCTTCATAAGTCGTTAAATTTGCAATATCTTGCTTAAGAAATTTTTCGATACTTGGCATAAGCCTTATGGCTAAATCAAGCTGAGGATTCATTCCTCCCTGGTACGATCCCAGTTGAATAAAATCGTAATTTTCTTGGTAGACTCCGAGAAGTCCGCGAATTTTTTGAGCATACTGCCAGTGTTCATCCTGCACCACATCGTGCATAACGCGGCTTGCCGAAGTGTTGACTTCAATAGCAGGAAAATGCCCGCGCGCAGCCAGCGCTCTCGACAAATTTATGTGCCCATCTAATATGGATCGCGCGGCATCAGGTATTGGGTCGTTGAAATCATCGCCATCGACAAGAACAGTATACAGACCACTTATGGCGCCAAGGCCTTTACCTTGTGGCCCGCAGCGCTCAAGAAGACTCGGCAGTAAAGAAAAAACCGAAGGTGGATAGCCTTTTGTGGTTGGTGGCTCACCCACGGCGAGGCCGATTTCTCGTTGAGCCATGGCTACTCGTGTTAAACTATCCATCATTAAAAGAACATTTTTACCCATACCTGAAAAAAATTCGGCCAATGCTGTAACTGTTTTTGCAGCGCGAATTCTTAAGAGTGGCGACTGGTCACCGGTCACAACCACCACGATACTTTTTTTTAATCCTTCAGGACCTAAATCCCGTTCGATAAATTCTTTAACTTCCCTTCCTCGTTCTCCAATAAGTCCGATGATATTTATATCTGCTATTGAACCTTTTGCAATCATTCCGAGCAAAACACTTTTTCCTACACCAGATCCAGCCATAATTCCTACGCGCTGGCCGACGCCAAATGTTAATAGACTGTCGATCACCCGAATTCCCATTCCCATAATATTTTCGACGCGGTCCCTGCCCATGGGATTAGGCGCCACTTTTTCGATCGGCACAGTCACACAATCGGCGCTAGTCAATAAATCTTTTCCGTCTAGCGGTTTTAACATTCCATCCAAAACCCGGCCTAATAAATGACTGCCCACTTCGATGTGATTTAGCTGTCTTAAACCAAATACTGTGGAGCCTGTAGAAATGCCAGTAGTACTTGAATAGGGCAAAAGTAACGCCGTATCCTTGCGAAATCCAACAACTTCCGCAATAATTTCTCCTTGGAGATTTGGCGCATCGATCGAGGCAACCGTCCCGATTCTACTACCTGGCAAATAGGCCTCGATTAGGTTTCCAACAATGCCCGAAATACGCCCGCGCGCTTGCCAATCAATTGTGCGAAAAGATTTTTCGAGTTTTGGCCTTTCGAAATTTTTAATTTTTAAATCTGCTAAAGTTTCCAAAATTTTCGCACCTGTTTTTTTCAGCCGACTTTTTTAAGCTCATCAAATAATGTTAAATCCGCTTGATCAAGCAAGCTTTTGATAAGTTTTTTGATCGAAACATCAACCACAAGGAGCTTGGACTCGAGTTTGAAATCATGCTCAGCAATTTCTGGATCGGAAACAAAGTGTTTTTCTAGTTCTGGAATAGCTAGATTTTTTAAAGAATTAAGTGTTTCCGGATGCACACGAATAGAAAACTCATCATTTTGGATAGATTCCGAAAGTGCCTTTTTTAAAACATGTGTAAACGTCTCAGGATTAACCGAAAATTCGCGGTCAATGAGTGACTCCGCCAGTGCTTGGTTTACTTCGTAGAAATTTTTCTGAATGTTATTTAATATTTGCTGTTTTAGACCACCAAGATTTTTAATGAGATCAACTGACTTTGTCATCATAGATTCAAGATTTTTATTATATAAGTCGGTAATTTCTTTAACGCTGTGCTTCTCGCCAACGCTTTTGCCTTCTAACTCGCCTTCAGCAAAGCCCTTGTTGTAGCCTTCGGATCTTGCATCCTCGCGGATTTTTTCTAAGTCTTTCTGCAAATCATTAGAATTTAAAAAATCGGTACGCATTTGCTGGAGGACTTCATGACTATTTTCTTGGTGACGCTCTAATGTTGCCTTGATCGGTTGAATAAGCGGCGAAAATTCTTCGGCAAGAATTTCTGATAGAATTGGCGCCATAATTTTTTCGGCATCAGTTGCAGGCTCAAAAACCTTCTCGTGTGGCGCTGGATTTGGCATTTGCTGTTCGAAGGAATTTGTAAAATCAAGTTCGTCTTCGTCGTCAATTCCCATCATGCGACGTTTCCGATTAGCCTTTTCTACCTGCCAGTCACGGGTAAAATCCAGAGGCATAATGATTGGACTTTGATTCTGTTCTTCAATAAGTGAGCTATTTAAGGCCACCGACGCAGTCACGCCCGCAGAAAGCTCTTCTGGATCGTGAAAGCGCGAATGAATAATCGAGTGACTTACATTGTCAAAACCCACAACTGCAGCATTCCGAAGTTCTTCGAAAGAATATTCAAGCACGCTGATTTTTTTGGCGAGCTTGCTTGTTTTTTTAAAAAACTTTCCTACTGTTTTTGGGCCGTCAAATTCCATTGTCTACACTTTCTCGTTTAATTACTTGATTGATGCGGATTTAGGAGCATTCGAATAGCCTCAGTGGTGCGCTTAGGTTCATGCTTCGCCAAAAACATAATCTGATCTTGCGGAGTAAGCTGATCAAACGGCGTATCTTCTTTAACCTGAACATGACTTGCACTGCTAATTTCAAGCTCCGGATTAAACTCTTGGGTAAATGTTTGCTCGAGTTTTCGCTCAGGATCATGAGATAACCAGCGAAAGTAAGGCCGGACAATAAACATGAAAAATAGCGCCAATGCAATGGCCGTAGCTGACGATAATGCGATGGTAGAAAGATAATCGCGGTTTTCTTTTTTAGCCTCGACAATTTGCATCGCCTGGCCAGGATCGATTTGAAACATCATATTCGAAACTTGAACTTCGTCGCGCCCTTCCTTAAAACCCATAGCGCGTTTCACTAAGTCCTCAATTTTTTTCATCTCGGCATCTTCACGGGCTAAGAACGCGGGCTTGGTGCCGTCCATGGGATATTCTTGCTTGCCATCGACTAAAACCGCTGCGGTAAGACGTTTTATGGTTCCGACTGGCATGGTTTTTTTGCTGGTAGTCTTTGAAATTTCGTAGTTTAAGATCTCTTGGTCGGATTTTGATTTTGCTTGATTTGAAGTTGCGTTTACTTGCTCGGCCTCGCCTGGAACATTGGATTTTGCACCCGGAATTCCCGTAGGATTTAGTCCTGAACCTGACATATTTTGACCTTGAGTGCTTTTTGACAAAATTGCAACTCGCTCGGGATCAACATCCGAAATCGTTTGTTCTTCCTGCGTAAAATCTACGGTTGCGTCAACTTTTGCTTCGATTCTCTCTGGACCAACCACGCGTGCTAATAACTTGCGAATTTTTTCTTCGGTTTCGCGCTCGACCGATCTTTTGTACTCCTGCATTTCTTTTGTCATTTTAGAAGTAAAATCTTCGGCTTCAATTTTAGTAAGCATCTGGCCTTCCGAGTCAATAATAGTCACATTACTCGGCCTTAAACCTTCTACGGATCGCGAGGTAAGGTGCACAATTCCTTTAATTTGCCTTTCGGTCAGGGCGGCGCCTCGTTTTGTTTTAATATAAACCGCCGCCGTTGGTTCGCGATGATCTTCAACAAAAATACTTTGCTTGGGATTAACTAAATGAACACGCGCCGAAGTAATTCCCTCGATGGCCATGATGGTTCGGGCGAGTTCGCCTTGGATAGCCCGAATTTTGTGAATCTGTTGTTCGAAGTCGGTACGCGTAAAATCCTGCTGGTCGAATTTTTCCCAACCCACAACCCCTTTTGTCGGCAAGCCTTCTTGGGCCAATTGAAGCCGAAGCCTTGGTGCATCAGCCGTAGCGACTTTGATTCCTTTGCCGTCGATAATAAATTCGCCGTACCCTAAGCGCCGAAGTTCTGCCGCCACGGTTTGGATATCATCGGTTGGTATGTCTACAAATAAATAATCATACGGAGAATCTTTTTTGACTAAAAACGCAGTGGCCACACCTGCGCCAATGAGCAAAAATATTCCGCTAAAGGTTAATTTTTTAACCATCGTCAAACTTTTCCAGAATGTTTGAATTTGGGTTAAAAAACTTTTTAAAAATTCCGAAAATTTATTCACCAACTCACCTCAAAAAATTATACCGGCATCTTCATTACGTCTTGATAGGCTTCTAAAGCACGGTTTCTAATTTGCACCATTAAATTAAAACTTAACTCAGCTTGGGTCGTAGCCAACATGGTTTCGTGAATGGCATCAGACTTTCCAGAAGCAACTTCCATCGACATGTGGTCGGCAGTTTTTTGCATGGAATTTACCTGCTGAATATTATCTTTCAAGTAATCGATAAATCCGCGCTTGGAATGCGAATCTTGGGTGATGTCTGTCCGGTTGTTAAACTCCGGTTTGGGTGTATTTTGAAGCTCGCGAATTTTTTGTAAAACTTCTTGCGCGGCTTTGCTTGTTGCTTCAATCGCCATATTAACCTCCTAGTTTTAACGCCCTATTTCTAAGCTTTTTAAAGCCATCTGCTTTGCATCGTTGATCGCCGTCACGTTAGCTTCATAGGCTCGAGTGGCTGCTATCATATTCACCATCTCGGTCATCACTTGAATATTTGGAAGTTTAACGTACCCTTCTTTATCTGCATCAGGATGTCCCGGGTCAAAAATCTTGCGCGGTTCTTTTGTGTCTTCGTGAATTTCAACAACTTTAACTTTGCTAACTTGCGTGCCAAATGTGCCGTCCAAGTGGTCTTCAAAAGTTCCGGTGGCAGGAACCGCACTAAAAACCGCATCTTTACGCTTATATGGTCCACCTTCATCCGTGCGAGTTGTTTGCGCATTTGCCAAATTCGCACTCAGCAAGTTCATCCGCACACGCTGCGCAGTCATGGCCGAAGAAGCGATGTCCATCGACTTATAAAAACCCATTAGTGACCTCCGTTAATCGCGTATTTTAAGGTTCCGATTTTGCGACTTAAGGTTTCGATCGACGTTCGAAAAGAAATTTGATTCTGTGCCATCTGCGCCATTTCCTGATCGAGATCTACCGTGTTTCCGTCTTCTCCCACGCTTTCGTTTGGTCTGATATAGACATCGGGCTTAATTTGGCCGTCGGCCGTTGTAAAAGCGTTTTTTAGGTGCCTTGGATCAGAGGTTTCAACCGATATTGCCTCGTTCATTTTGCCAACTGCCTGCAGCTGCTTTTCAAAATCGTACCCAATAGACCGGTACCCCGGTGTCTCGGCATTTGCAATATTGGCCGACAAAACGTTATTTCTTTTGTCTCTAAAACTTAGAGACGCCATTTGCAAGCGGTCAGAAAAATTAAAAAGTCCGGTAGTTTTCATAAACTTTTCTCCTTTTTTTCTTAAGAAGCGCGACCTAAAGTTGGAGCTGGTACATCGATTCCTTCGGCGGTAAATTCGTTAATTTTATTCCGTAATGTTCTTAAACTAATTCCCAAGGTTTTGGCAGCGTGGGTGCGATTTCCGGAGTGTGACTTTAGGGTTTCAAGAATAAAAGACGTCTCAACGTCACGCAGTGCTTTACCTATCGGCAAGGCTTGAATCCACGTTTCTGTCATAGCCGCTTCGCCAACATCAATTGGAATATCTGCAGCAGTCAAAAAATTTCCGGCGGTTAGTAAAACCGAACGCTGAATCACGTTTTGCAATTCGCGAACATTTCCTGGCCATTGGTATTGGTAAAGTTTTTTCATCACATCTGGTGCAAAAGTTATTGCACCTTTGCCGAATTGTTCCGAAAAGTTTTTAAGAAAATGCATCGCTAATATATCGATGTCTTTTTTGCGGTCACGAAGAGCCGGAATATCGATATTGATAACGTGCAGGCGGTAGTACAAATCTTGTCTAAAAGCACCCGATTCAACGGCTTCAATCATATTGCGGTTTGACGTTGCGATCACTCGCACGTCCACATCCACCGGACCCGATCCACCAACGCGTTCGATTTCTTTTTCTTGCAGAGCGCGCAAAATTTTAGCTTGGAGTGCTGGCTCCATTTCGGTGACTTCGTCTAGTAACAAAGTACCGCCCGTCGCCTGTTCAAATTTGCCTAAATGCCTTTGGGTTGCTCCTGTAAAGGCTCCTTTTTCATAACCGAAAAGCTCCCCTTCCAAAAGTGCTGCGGGAATCGCTGCACAGTTGATTGCGACAAATGGTTTATCACAACGTGGACTTGAGTCGTGAATGCTACGTGCGACAACTTCTTTGCCAACGCCACTTTCCCCGGTAATTAAAACCGGAACATTGGCCGCCGCAATCTGAGCGATGATATCTTGAATACGCAGCATTTTCTCATCGGCTGCCAAAAAAAGTTTGCCGCCTTTTTGACGCTGCGCATAAGCCAAATAAGCTTGCTGCGGATTTTTGATCGGTCTTGCTTCTGCTGCGTTGTTCGTATTCTGAGCCATAAAATCTCCTCCTTGAAGTTTTTTCTCTAATTCTTTTTAGTGCGCATCCAACTGGCTAAGCCTTTCCTTGGCAAGGTTGGAATAAAATAAGTTGTTGCCGTCATCTTGCGCTTTTTTAAACGCATCAACCGCCTCTTGCCGACGGCCAGCGCGATAAAGCAGAAGTCCGGCCTTATAAAGTGTCTCCGCCCGTTTCTCATCGTTGGCCTCCTCGCCGACAGTTGCATACACACGACCTGCTTCCAGAAAGTTTGACGATTTGCGATATTCTTCGGCCAGAGTGCGAAGTTGTGATGCCCAGTTCGCCACGGCTTTTTTATCCGTTTCTTTGCTGCCTGGTTTCACTTGGCGCAGAAGCTCTATTGTCACTCTTCGTTCTTGGATCATTCCTAGATCTGCAAATCTCTTGCCAAGTGTTGTTAGCAGGCGAAACTGCGACTGAGCTGGGCTAAAATTGCCTGCCACATCTTGATTATCTTGGCCATTCACGGTGCTTGCTTTGACTGAATTCTTGGACAAATTTGTTGTAAAACTTTCCAAAAGCATGCGCATCGGTGTGTGTAATTTAGAATTTTCGCGCAGAAGATTCTCGATGGGATCTTTTAGTGCTGTAAAAACTTTATTTTTATCGTCGTCTTTCATTTTTTTCCAAAGTATTGCCATCTGGGCGTCGGATTTTTTAGCAAGAGCGCCGTTCTTAATTTTTTCGGCGCATTCTGCAAGGCGAAATTGCGCCTCAAACTTTAGCAAAGGGTTTGGGTGCGCGAGGGCTAATTCATAACTTCTAGCGGCCTTTTCAAAATCCGCTAGCTCGCGGTAACTCGTGGCAATTTGAAAGGCAATTTCGGGATTTTTTTGAATCGATTGTAGCCCTTTCGGAAGCTCTTCAAATGTTTTTGTGACGTCGATATATTTTTTTTGTGCAAAAAACGTCTGGAAGTTTTCTTTTAATTTATTTTTACCAAGATCAGAAATCTGCGTGCGAAAGGGCTCATACTGGGTCCCTCGAAACTGACTTAAGTATTGTCCCAGGTCAGTACTTAGATCTTTTGTAAAGCCAACGGCTGTGGTTAGTTTTAGGTTTAAAGCTACAGTCTTTACTAAAAACATCGTCTCTAGGGTTACTTCGCCGGTTATGCTTTTTTCAAAAAAAGTTTTTTCGGAATGCGCAACTGTTGGAATAATATCGCGCTTTAGACCAAGCTGTGCTGCCGGATCTTTTAGAAAAGCCAGGCGAAGCATAATCTGTGATTTCAACTCTTCCGAAGTTTGCTTGATATTTAATAACGCATTTACGGAGGTGGGCGACTCACTGGATTTTTTCTCAATGGCTTTTAAAATACCCACATCGGCTCGACGAAGTTTTGCAAATCCTGCGAGAGAATGACCTGGAAATCTTTCAATAAAGGCTTCAAAATAGCTTTCGGAAACAGTTAAATTGCCCGTTCCGAAATGCGCTTCGGCAAGTTTCCACAAGTGAATCGGTTGACGATCGAAAAATCCAGGATCTTTTGCAAGAACCTGTTGATACATTTTAATGGCTTTCGAATCCTGCCCGGCAGTAAAAAGAGTGCCGGCAAGTTGGGCGATTTTATCGGTATCTTCATTCGTAGTAAGGTTAGAGCTAGCTTCTTTTTCAAACGCAGATATTTTTATACGTGAAATAAATTGCGGGTAGGATTTCCAGTGGCTGCGTGTCTCAGGCGCAGTTTCTTCGATGGCTGGCACCGATTCGGTTGGTTTTTCGTCAATAACAGGAGCTAGTAGTTTCTTCTTTTCATTAAAACTCGCAAAAGAAATTTTTGAAGCCGGCTCGATAATTCGGTTCATAACTTCTTCGGTTGGTTTTTCAGTACTTGGTGCAGGGATTTTTGGCGCGGCTTCGGTTTTTTTATGGTCGCCATGGAAAAAATCAATGCTTACGCGTTTTGGTTCGGCAAATTCTTGGACCATCACCCGCACGGTTTTATCTTTCAGAAAAAACAAAACAGATGTTTCGTGTTTTGTTTCGGTCATAATAAGCTTTCTAACAAACGCTTCATTATAGTGATTAAGGGCTTTAAGTTCGGATGCTTTCAGATTTTTAAAGTGAATTTCTAGCGCAAAATTTGTGTCATTTAGCTGGTACTTGAAAGACTGACTGCCCTTTAAATAAACGGTGAGCTGACTAAGTCCATCAGTTGCTTGCACAAAAGATGGGAATAGCAGCAGCGCGCTGGCAAAAAGTGAAATATAGAAATTCATAGTATTTGGTACTAAGCAATTCTTGTGCCAGCAAAAATTACTCGGTAATTATGAAGTTTTTAGGTTTAGCAGAGTGGTTGCTTAAAAGTTTTGGCGGTTTATTTGTCAAAGATGTGACGATGATGCGCCAAAATTTTGGAGGTTTTTAAGTAGATTTAAGAAATTGTGCATTTGCAAAAAATTAATTCTAAAGAAAACAAGAATTTAGCCGAATGCTTATTATACGAGGCAGTTAGAAGGTCTTGTATTTAAAAGGGGATTTCAGGATGAGTGTTGTTATACCTTGGCAAGGGGTTCGAATCGATAATGAGCGGCGAGCTTTAAAAGACCATTCGCTATTTTCCCTTATTGATATGGAGACGGGTAAGGGGATTTCTATTATTGGAGTAGATGCCTCACATCGCGGATTTGGTTTTATTTCAGAAAAAGAATTCAAAATTGGAAAAATATTCTGGCTGTCCCTTGGTACAAGACGTTTTTCATTTGAAGTTTCCCATTGCGAAAGCCACCTCGGAATCGAAAATCGATTTCGTTGCGGGGGATTTATAAGAGATTCAGCGGCTGATGTTTGTAATGTATTAACCGAACTTAATTTGCTGGTTCAGATTTAACTTGAGAAGTTTTACATGGTGGAATTTTTTATTTGTTAAAAAATTTTGAATTAGATTCGTTTTGGTCCTATCACGGATCTCGGATCACAGAATCTGACCACAGAAATCTGATTTCGGATCACAGAAATCTGATCTCGGATCACAGAAATCTGATCTCGGATCACAGAAATCTGATCTCGGATCACAGAAATCTGATCTCGGATCACAGAATCTGACCACAGAAATCTGATTTCGGATCACAGAATCTGACCACAGAAATCTGATTTCGGATCACAGAATCTGACCACAGAAATCTGATCTCGGATCACAGAAATCTGATCTCGGATCACAGAAATCTGATTTCGGATCACAGAATCTGACCACAGAAATCGGACAACTGAATCGGAAACGGATTCGGAAAAATCCGAACCCGAATTTGAAAGCGGGTTTAACCCCGCGCCTTGCACAATTTATAAACTGAAGCCGAAAGATGATCTAGCAGATCGCACTCGGCGGCGTTGAATTGCTCGTTGCAGAGATCGAAAATAGCTCGAATCTCTCGAAGGCTTCCGAGTGCCATGTAGTAAAAACGGCGCTGG
>JAYVPO010000199.1:0-3323 GCA_043757325.1 bacterium | reverse complement strand
TTTACATTTTAGAATACACTCACTTTGATCAAGAGAGTAGGCGGGCATTTTTGTACACCGCGGTGGCTGCCTCATTTGGAGTAGTGACGCGCTCGCCATGGGCTGGACTATTTTTTGCTTTGGAAATTACGCACGTTCTGCTGCCTGAATTTCGATTCTTCAGTAATATTGTATGTGGCACTCTTGGCGTATTTACTTTTCAATACTTTTTTCCTCCGGCCCCACATGCGGTTGCCCATATTGATGCATGGACTGGCCGGGGCTCTCTCGTGTGGATGCCGGGGCTTGGAATTTTATGCGGATTAGCATCAAGAACTTTTATCGAACTGATACATCGACTGGAGAAATTTTTCTCTATTTTAAATCCAAAGTATTTTTATCGGGGACTTTTAGGAGTAACGATTTTGAGTCTTTATGCGTATTTTGATCGGCACTCGCCTTATCTAGGATTGGGCTACGCACAAATTGATGAGTCTTTTACGGTGGTAAAACCTTACGTATCTCCGATCTACAAATTATTAATAAGCGCCTTTTCCCTGGGGCTTGGCTTTAAGGGAGGCGAATTTGTCCCCACGGTGTTTATCGGATCTCACGTGGGCAACGTGCTCGCACAATGGACGCACCTTTCAATATCTGTTTTCGCAGCAATCGGCTCGGTGGTGGTTTTTGGGTCTGCTGCAAATGTCCCTATAACCTCGATTGTGCTGGGTGTGACTTTGTTTGGTTGGGATCTATTTCCCCATCTAGTAATTTGCAGCGTAGTGGCCTTTTTTGTTTCCGGCAATCGCAGCATCTACCCGGCACAAGGCGGTGTACATCGAAAATCGCAAGTCTTAAAAAATCTCGTTTATTTTTTTAGACGAAGAAAAGTTAATTAAAAATATTAGTCTTTATTCCAGTTTCGGGTATCGTGCGCAATTTGTTTTAAGAGCTCAGCCATTTCTTGTGATTTAACTGGACGCCACGATCCCCGTTTTAAATCACCGAGCTCAATGTTCATCACTCTTACTCGCTTTAGCCTCATGACTTTGAGGTCGACCGCTTCAGACATGCGTCTGATCTGGCGATTTCGCCCTTCCGTTAATATAATTTTAAGGCGCCTTGATCCTAGCTGCTCAACTATGCAAGGTAAAGTGGGTCCCTGAGGATCTCCTATGTCAACACCACGCCTAAGTTTTTGAATATCCTTTTCGGTCACAAAACGATCGTAGATTACTATGTATTCTTTTTCGTGGGCAAATTCTTTGCGCAAAATTTTGTTTACGATGTCACCCATGTTGGTCAGTAAAATAAGTCCTTCACTCATGACATCAAGCCGACCAATGTGCACTAAGCGCTCTGGGTAATTGACGGCACGGATGATGTTGTTTTCGACTCTATCATCGCTGGTACACTCAATGCCAATGGGTTTATGATAGGCGATGATGATTTCTTTTTTTTGGGGAGGAATCATCTCTTTACCGTCTAAAAAAACTTTGTCCGTTTCTGAAACTTGATCGCCAAGCTTTGCTGTTTGCTGGTTAACTTTAACACGGCCTGACTCGATCAAACGATCGGCTTCGCGTCGCGAGCAAAAACCATGTTCGGTGAAAAATTTGTTAATTCTCATAAGATGGTTTTAATTTTTAGGAAACCATAGAATCAAGCTATTGGTTTTTTCCTTGTAAGCTTGAAATTCTTCGTTTTGCTCATAGCGTTTTTCTAACAGCGGAATCCCTGAGATTTTAAGTATGAGGATATTTAAAAATATAGGTCCGATCAGGGCAGACGGCTTTTGATTGATCGCAGCCATCGAATACCAAAATAAAATCTCGCCAAAATAGTTGGGGTGGCGAGAGTATTTCCATAATCCAGTTTTTAAAAAGCGAGAGGGTTTTACAGCCAATTTTTTAAATTGAGAAATTTGTAGGTCAGCAATTGTCTCAATTAAAATTGCAATAACTGCAATGATAAAGAAAAAAATACGAAATGGGCCAAACTCATTGGGTGACTCTATAGGACGAGACAGCGGTAGTGATACCACCCACATGAGAAAGGCTTGAAAAAGAAAAATTTTAAAAATCGCCTGAAGCGGAGCCCATTTACCCCACGATGTGCGCATAGTCTTGTATCGGTAATCCTCAGGCCGACCAATCGCACGTGCTAAAAGATAACTACCAAGCCTGAGTGCCCAAATCACTATCAATATGGTGATGGCAATTTCTGTCGGCGAAAATATAAAAGAAGCTTGGTATAGACGCTGTCCCCAAACCACTAAGAAGCCAAGTGGCCAAAAAATATCAACGAGAGAATAGTCATTTTTGGCAAAGCAAATGAGGGCGACAAAGGCAAAATATATAAGCAGGGCTATCGTAACTGGAGAGTGCATCTAAGAGAGTACTTACTTGTGATAGTTAAGAGACACAATGGTTTGCTCTCTTTCATCAAAAGAAAGATCAATGGGTTTGGGTTTTTTGGGGTTACACACATCAATTAAGATGGCTTTAAATTGAGCATAGTTTTTGTCTGACTTAGATATGTGAAAGCTGAGTCTTGAGGCATTAATGGCAATATTGACACGGCCATCGAGCTCTGGAAATTGCTCAATATCAAAGCAAATGACTTTTTTAAATCCGCCAGTGGGGGCCTCGGTTGCAAAAGCAGTAGTTGAGCCTCCAAATAGCAACGCAAGCATTGATAAAGTTTTAGCTCTTAAGGTCTGAGTGTAAAAATTTTTCATCGAGAATTCCCTCGTGGCACAAGTTTTTGATAATTATCTTGCGAGCTTTGATAAAGATTTTTTTGTACGCCATCTTTGCCAATGATCGCGCGACAATAAGCGCGGTAGTTGTTGAGTCTGATGTCTGAGATTCGGGGCGGCAGCGTCACATTTTGATAGATTGGAGACGTTGGAAGGGCTCCTTCAAAATTGTTCCAAAACTTTCCTGGCTTTGCATTACGAAACACAGTTTTTTCATTCATGAAATCACTTAAGTGAGTATAGTTGGGTGGAGCCATAGTATATTGAGGCTTCATATGGTTCCAGTCTACTTGAAGCCAAGTAGATAGAGGGGTGAGTAAATTTCCGTCCACTATTTGGACTGAGTCTTTAACATCAGGATCAAAGACCATCGGACCTCGGTCTGTATAAATCACTGCGACAGAGTGAAAAGTCCATCGGGCCGTTGGGTCATTGTATTTTACAATGATGCTGCTTGAGGATTTAAAAATATCATAATTTGCCTTTTCAAGTTCACGTTTAAAAAGGGCATTGCGCATAAAGCACGCATCGCTGGTATCAAATAGGCAAAAGGCCTGATTTCCCGCGTCCGCCTGAGCACGAA
>JAYVPO010000198.1:0-3387 GCA_043757325.1 bacterium | reverse complement strand
TTACATCGCACGCAAAAATAAAATTCCCTGGCTGCGCTTAGCCGATGTGCTTGCGTTATCCACGCCTGTAGGCTTGGGCCTTGGCCGGATCGCAAATTTCATCAACGGAGAGCTCTGGGGCCGCCCCACGGATGTTCCCTGGGCCATGGTTTTCCCCACGGGCGGAGAATATGCGCGCCATCCTTCGCAGCTCTATGAGTTCTTACTAGAGGGCGTGGTTTTATTTTTGATTTTGCGTTTTGTGTGGAGCCGTAAGCCTCGTGTGGGCATAGTGGCTTCCACATTTTTGCTTGGCTACGCCGTGTTTCGAATTTTTGTGGAACTTTTTCGCGAGCCCGATGCGCAGTTAGGATTTTTATTTGGATCGTTGACGATGGGGCAACTCTTGAGCTTCCTAATGATCGTGGGTGGAGGCGCAATGCTGCGCTGGTCAATTAAAAATGAAGTGAAGTTCGACGCTCCGCCGCGGGGCGCAAAGCGCAAAGCCTGAGCAAAAGCTTATTTGCTTTTGTCCCTCACTCTGGTAGTTCTTATCCGTTCAATTCAATCGTCAAGAATTGGTTTGCCCAGCTAGCTCAGTCGGTAGAGCAACGCCCTGAAAAGGCGTGTGTCGGCGGTTCGATTCCGTCCCTGGGCACCAGCACTGGCTAAGTGTTCGAAATTAAAGCGAATTTTCCATTGCTCTCCATTTTGTGGAGGAATTCTGGAGGTTCGCTTTTTTCGTTTCCATTACTATTAAATGAATTTTGATTACCTGTGAAAGAAACGATCTGGATTGATTTTCCCAAATGTGTCGGACTCAGATGAGCGTATCTATCAGTCATTGCTACCGTAGAGTGTCCCAAAATTTTTTGCAGATCATAGATGTTTCCGCCATTCATCATGAAATGGCTCGCAAACGTATGTCGTAAGTCGTGGAACCTAATCAGACATTGAAATCCGGCTTTTCTTTGCGCGATATGGAAATCACGATAAATGTGGTTGGCATCCACTGCACTTCCACCGTCTTCGCAAAAAACAAACTCGCTTTTCTGACTTTGCCACAGGGGCCAAAGAGTTGCGTTTACGGCATTATTCATGGGAACAATTCTTTTACGGCCACCCTTTGTGCGATCTCTTAATCCATATCTTGATGCACTTCTGGTAACCTCTATCTGCTGTCGTTGGAAACTCACTCTATCCCACTTTAATCCTGCAAGTTCTCCTCTTCGCATGCCTGTGTTGAGCGCTGTAACCCAAAGCGGGTAACGAACTTCGCGAATCGTCGCTCGCAGAAATTGGTCAATTTCCGACGCCGTCCAATAGGTATCTACCGAAGAGTCTTGCTTCAGAGGCGCCAGACTCGTTAGCGGATTTCTATGAAGGTATTGCCAACTGATAGCATCGTTGAGAATTCCTTGGAGAAGTCCCATTACACCATTGATGGTTTTTGGAGATCTTCCTTTACGCTGCATCTCCATTACGATTTTGTTTCCATGATCCAGACGTAGGTTTCGAAATGTCACATCATTCAACACGGGAAGAATATGTATTTTGAGGTCAGACTTATACGCCGCTTGAGAGCTGGGGGAGAGTCTTGATTCTACTTTATCGGTAATCCATTTTTTAATGAATTCGCCGAATATAATTGAGTCTTGAACTTCCACTCCCGTGATTCGAATTTGATCGCGCTCGTGAAGCTTAAATCTTTTCCACATTTCTGCGTCTGATTTTCTTTTGAAACTTTGGCTAATTTCTTTTCCATCTAGCCAAGTAATTTTAACTCGATATGAAAAACTATTTTTCCGTTTTATAGATTCTATCATGTGCGTCTCCTATTTAGGGACACGCTGTTGAGACTCGAACTGTCAAAGAACTTTGAACTCCTTTCTTTTAGCACTCTTTTATTGATCGAATCTAGTGTCAAAATCCAGTCGTCAATTCGTTGTGTGCTAAAGCGCACAAGTCGTCCAATTTTTATAAATGGGATTTCATTTCTAAAGACCATCTTGCGAACTTTTGATTCCTTTATATTTAGGTACTTAGATAATTCTTGAATATCCATAAGAACGGAGTTCATATTGAACCTTCCTTCTGCATATTTTTCTTAGCCTTCAAGGCCACAATTTGCAGCTCTAGTATACGAATAGGGTCTTTGTGGACTGTTCTGATTTCAGCTATGGATTTTTCAAAATACTTATTTTGAAACTTTATCGTGATCCAAGAAAGTAGATCTTGCTTGGTGATTTTACCTTCTTGGTAGTTTTCATTCACAGCTTTGAACATGAGTTCTAGGGCTTCATTTGCGTCGGTCGAAATACTTATTTTTGCAGTTTCTTTAGTAGACCTCCTGGTTTGAGAGTTAAAATAGTGGGAAGGAAGCGGGAAAAATCTCTATAATTCTTCCCGCTGGATCGTCTACTTCTCTAGATATGGAGTAGCGAAGGGATACTTGGTTGGTATTTAAGAATATAGAGGTGCCATTTCCCTCAAGGCCATTTTTCATGTAATCCATAAAAACGTGCGAATGACACAAGCGGCCTTCTTCAGGCTGACATTCAGGATCTCTCCCACAGCGAACTGGTACTTCTGAGAGAGGGGCTTGGATATTTGGAATGCCTGAATCCATGAATTTTTGCAGAACATCTCCCGATCCATATAGGCCAAGAATTAATTCATTTTGTGGTGGAACGAAAAACTTCATCTCGCCTCTGCCTAGACGCGAAATCCAGTTTTCTTGGAGATCGGGGTCAATACTAAAAAATGCAAAGTTTGTTTTATATTCTTCAAAAAACTGATTCGCGATGCTTGTAGTTTGGCAGGGAGAATCTGCTCTTATTTCGTAGTTTGTAAAGTTCCTACGGAGGCTTCCCGTTAGCTGTGCATCAATTGGTCTGATGGCTATTGGATATTCTTTATCATTTTTTATGCGAATCACTTTGATTAGATCCATTCTCATATTTGGGGAGTTGAGGTGTCTAAAGGATTTAAAGTCTGTATTTGGCAAAATTGCTGGAATTGGTGCAATGGGGAGTGTGAGGAATGTTAGGCGCAAAGACCAGGGCACTGTGCCAGATTGGGAATCCCGTGCATTTAGAACAAGTGTTATTTTTTGGTCTTTGCCCTCTTCAAGAAGAGTTCTTAGTCCCGAGATTTCAAAAGCACCCTCACGAATAGTTCCCGCTAGTGAGTAGTATTTTCCATTCGATATAGCTTTGATACTTTCCACAAAGGTGGAGCCCGTTAGCGGCAGATTTCCATCAATTGTGATGCTCCATGGTACGGGGCTTGTTAGCGTAACTTCAACATTTGCCTCATAGCCCTCTGTCGTCTTGGTGAGAAAGCGGCGAAGAGAATAGTTCTCCTCACTTTTCCAAGAAATATTTATAAAATAAGAGGGCTCTATTT
>JAYVPO010000197.1:0-42120 GCA_043757325.1 bacterium | reverse complement strand
CGCACGAATAGACTCTCGTCCCAAATCGATCAGGCTTATGGCGTGCAATTGAGATTGTAAATTGATAGAATGAACTGTCGGCATGGTTTAAATCTTATCTAGTTGAATTTATAAGATTTTAAGTGCCGATTTTCTTTTGTGCAAAGTTTATTTTCTTACGTCACTCCAAATTCAAACTGTCCGGCCATTAGACCCATGCCAAAATAAGTACGCTTTTTACGGGATGGATTGTTAAAAAAGTCTCGACTGCGGATTTGTAGAGCGAAATATGTTCGCATTCGGGCAATGATTCGGTCAAAAGAAATAACTCGTTTGCAACGTCTGTATATCCCTGCATGGCCGGAATGGTGGTGTTCAGTTCGACAGCTTGCCACTGGTTTTTAGATAAAATTCCATCAAAACGCACGGTCACAAGATTTTTCACAACTGGGTTTTTTAGAATAAGGACTTTTTCAACGTCAGACACCCCGCAAAGAAAATCGAACTCGTTTGCGGATATTAACTGCTCGCTTAGATTTTTTAACGCCAAAAAAACTTCTGTGCTGTCCTGAGAAATTTTTACCCAAGAAAGTCTGTCTATAATAAGCGCGCTGACTGCTGCAGGAATAAGGACTGTTTCTGAAGCCGATTTTTGTATACGAAGAGAACTTTGTTGATGATAATTTAAATAGGCTTCACGAGAAATCAAACTAAACTTAGGCGCAACAAAGTGATAATTCATGACTGAAAATTTCTCCCCTGAAATTGTTGTGCACGCTTACAGTTTGGGTTACTTTCCCATGCCAAGCGGGCCGTTGCAAGAAATTGGCTGGTTCAAGCCAGATCCTCGCACCATTTTACCATTGGATCAGTTTCATACCTCACGAAGTTTTGCAAAGTTTCTTCGTCATACTGCTTACCGAGCCACAATCAACCAAGATTTTTCGGCGGTTATAAATGCTTGCGCAAGTCGGCCCCAAACATGGATCAATTCTCCTATTCTAAAATGCTACACGGAGTTGCACGCATTGGGCTATGCTCATTCGGTTGAGGTGTGGGATGCCGAAAATCTCGTGGGTGGGATCTACGGAATCGCCCTTGGGAAAGTTTTTTTTGCAGAATCTATGGTGAGTTTGCAAAAAAATGGATCGAAATTCGGATTGAAATTTCTGGTTGATTATTTACGTACAAATAACTTCCAACTTTTAGAAGTTCAGTTTATGACAAACCATCTCAAATCTCTTGGCGCCGTTGAGATTTCTGATGCCGAATATATGAAAAAACTCACCCTCGCACTTGAAGGTGAACGCAGTCAATCTTAGTAATATGTTTTCTTCTGATGTTTTAAAAATACCAAGTAGAAAACCACTTTAAAGAATCGGCGTAAAAGTGCGGAATTTTAAGGCCCGTGACCACAGGCCAAAACCCGACGACACAGCCAATGATTGCAGCAAAATACACATAAACTAGAATTTTAGTGGTTTTCAAAATTTCATTAATAGCTACCGCCAAAAGAATCGAACCAAAAATTGCGGATGGCAGGTAGTGGTAAATAAATGTAATGCGCGATGCAATAATCCAACAAAAATACTGCGCCGAAAAAGCTAGGAAAAACACTAATGACTCAGGATTTCGCGTGAAGTATTTTTTATAAAATAAAAAAGCAATTGCTGGAAATATTCCCCACCAAACAGCTGGGTTTCCTAACACGGAAATCGTGTAATACCATCCTTCATTTACTGCTTTATCCGTATAAAACCACATCGGACGCTGGATAAATGGCCACGACCAAAAAGGCGACGAAAACCCGTGGGTGGCCTTGAGATTTGAATGATACTGGTACATATTAACCTGGTCTTGAAGAAATTTTTCAACGGAATACCCCGTTGACAGGTACCAATGAAACGGTTGAAAACTAAGAAAATAAATCGACACAGGAGCCACGAGAAAAATAATAATCAAAGACAAGAAAATATTCTTAAGATCCATATTTTTTTTACTTGCCAAGCGGTGAACGATCAAACTTCCCAAGACCAAACCGCATGCCGCCACCGTAAACACCGCATTCCATTTAATACTAATGGCTAGGCTTAAGAAAAGTGCTAAGCCAATTGTGTTTTTAATGGTAATTCGCGAATGATCGAACCGCACAAAATCTCTCACAATACGCCCTAAAAACCAGTACGACCCAGCCATAAAAAAAGTCGTCATCATGTCGATTGTCGCGATTCGAGACATGGTGACCCGCGAAAAATCAAACACAACAAATAAAGACCCAAGCACAACAATATTCAGATTTCCGGTTAGATCTAAAAGCATTAAACAAATCAAACAGCACAAAAGTAATCCGAAAAACGCATTTATAAACCGCCACTGGAAAGGATTTAGATCGGTGAGTTGGACCCACCACGTCATCATAAATTTCCCCAAGGCCGGGTGCGTATTTTCCCACGGGTATTTTCCGTCCAAAAGTTCTTTGACTGCCCGTGCGTAGTAAACTTCGTCAAAATATGTTCCATGCTGAAAGTTTTGCTGATCGAATTTTTGTTCATCAAATAAAGGTGATTCCTTTGCTGGGCTGCAAATTCCAGACGTGCAAGTCGTCATCGGAACAGCCATTTGATCGTCCGAATCGGCAAATAAAATTTCTCCGATTTTACCGCCATTGGTGATTTTAAATGTTAAATCCACAACACTTTTACAACCTGATATGTCAGTTTCTTTCCACGCATAAAACCACGTATAGTTCATTTCGATTTTGAATTTTTTGCTGCCAGTCGCAAGCTTGCAGTCGCCATCTATGGTGCCTTCGGCGCCGTGTGAAAAGAGCCACAATCTTTTTGGCGACACATCCGCATTTAAATTTATAAGCACATTCGGCGGGGGCAGTATTCCTGTTCTTGGAATTTCAGTAGACCCAAGTCGGATAAAAGTGGTTAAAATTCCGAGAAGCACTATAACGCCAAAAGTCCATTTTTTTTGCTGAGTGGTGATATTGCGCAAAATTGGATCTTGATCCTCAATGGACTGTTTTAAGCTATTTTTTGTAAAACTTCCTATAAAAGCTTCTAACAGAAACGAAATACTAAATAGATTCAACAGAATAACTGCATAAACAACCGGGCCATCAATTTCTTGTTTGGAACCAAAGTAATGATCAATAACCACTGCCTGATTTAAAAGTGCGGCGAAAGTAAAACAACAGTAACTTAAAAAATGTTTTGGACTTTTTAACGCAATAAAAAAATAGAATGAATAGGCAATTAAGTTGTATCTTTCATGCATTTTAGGCCCGAGAAAAAATATCATCAGAGTTGCCAGAGCGCCAAAAGTCATCAACTGATCTGTGGAAATTTTAAAGCCTTGTAGGCGACTGAGGCGGTAGGTCAAAAAAAACAAAGAAAGAATCGCCCACAATGTCAGCCCATATGCTAATCCCATTCGAAATCCATGATCGTTAAGACTGACCCAATTACCTCCAATAATAAATTGCAGATTAAAGGCATTTACCGAGAAATAATCGTATGACTGCAAACCTTGCAAAAGGTGCTGAAAAGCCCCAAATGGATTGCGCCACCAAAAAGGCGCAAAAAATACCAATAAAGTGCCTAAAAAAATTCCCAAACCAAGTCCGTAGCATTTACTTGAAAAAAGTTTCTCTTTGATTGCACAGATGATCCAAAGAAGTAAAAAAGGCGTCAAAAATAAAAACTGGGGCTTGGTGGCAACTGCTAATCCGCAAAAAAATGCCGTCCCATAAAGATTGTTTTTTTGGATGCAATAAAGCATTCCAATAACAAAAAGGCAGATAAAAGCATCGACTTGACCAAACGTGAGAACATTGTATAAAACTGCAGGTGCAAGGATTACAGCAAATTGTTTAAAGAAATTTTCGATTCCATTACTGTCACTGGTAAATTTTTTCGTGTAAAAAACCCCCATAAAAATTAATGCTAAAAGCGAAGGAATTTTAAACACAAACAACGCCCCAGGCTGCTGGGAATCTATGTGCAAGGTTTTAACCAGGTGCCCAAGAAGTTTCAGTGGGTAAAGATAACCTGGAAGATAGTCCGCAAAATACCCAGCCGAATAAAATTCGGTTAGGGGTTGGGAAGAAAGTTTGTAGGCCCAAGCCCAGAAAGTTGTGAAATCACTTACAAATCCCGGCTGTTTTGCAAATAAAGCAGATAAAATTACAAAACTAATTCCCCATAAAAAGAGCAGTTTTGCTCGACTTCGAGATATTTTTTGTGTCATGAATTTTTCCGCTGGTTTTCGTTTAAATAAAAAGTTGGTATCATTAAGCATAACTTAAGAAGATTGTTTTTATTAAATGAAAATTTCTAAATCTCACCTTTGCACATTAATTATTCCTATTTATAACGAAGAAGAAACGCTTCCGACTTTAAAAGAGCGGCTTTTAGACGCTATTGCTAAAATCGACATCCAGTTTGAAATTATTTTGGTGGACGACGGCAGCCGTGACCGTTCCGCAGAGCAAATTAGAGAGATCATCAAATCCGATGTGCGTTTTAAAAGTATTTTTTTGTCGCGAAATTTTGGTCATCAAATTGCGATTACCGCAGGTCTTGATTATGCTATGGGAAATTGTGCAGTTATTATGGACGCTGACCTTCAGGATCCGCCGGAGGTTATAGCGGATATGGTAAAGCTTTGGCGCGAAGGGTTTGATGTGGTCTATGGTGTTAGACGATCTAGGGCAGGAGAATCTCTGTTCAAAAAAATCACCGCCAAGATATTTTACCGTCTGCTGAAAAAACTTGTGACTTTCGAAATTCCAAGTGACGCCGGAGATTTTAGGCTTTTAGATCGCAAAGTTATTGATTCGTTTACTCGTCTTAGGGAAAAAAACCGTTATGTTCGAGGGTTATTTTCTTGGGTAGGATTTCGACATACGCCTTTATTGTATGACCGCGCCGCACGATTTGCGGGAGAAACCAAATACCCTTTTTCAAAAATGCTAAAACTCGCTTTGGACGGCGTGATTAGTTTTTCAAATCAGCCGCTGCGTTTTGCGCTAAAACTTGGTCTAATCATGGCATTTTCTTCGTTACTGGGAGGTTTTATTGCGGCGGTAATGAAAATCTCTGGAGGATTTGTGGTTCGCGGCTGGACGTCGTCGATAATGTTTATGGCTTTTACGTCGGGTATACAACTGATTGTATTAGGTGTTATTGGCGAATATATCGCCCGAATTAACGATGAAGTTAAAGGGCGACCGCTCTACTTTGTGCGTGAAGAACTGGGAAATTTTACTCGAGACCAGACCAATTGAGTTCGTCTTTTGTGATTCCTTTAATGCGATTGGCTTTTCTACGAGCTTCTTTATCTTCTTTTTCTAATTCACTTCTATGACCTTCGCGTTCAGAAATCTCATTCTGACGCTTTATTTTGGCGTTGTTTTCGTCATTCGCTAGACGTGCCGCGTCAGCTTTTTTCTCAGCTTCACGCAATTGATTGAGTTCGTTTTCAGCTTTTTCCTGTTCCGATATTCCGCGCTCGCGAGATTCGGCATTGCGTTTTAATTCTTCTTCGATAAGCTTGAAGTCGTCGACAACGTTGTCTTTACTCAAGGCCGTAAGACCGTTAATGTCATCGTCTTTTGGTTTGGCGGCGTCAAGTTCTTTAGGGTCTTTGTGGCCCGACGAGATCACGCTCGACATCAGTAAAAAAAAGATTCCAGATAAGTAAGTAATTCGCATAAAATTTCACAGCTCCCGCTTTAAGTCAGATTCAACAAGCTTCGCAAAAAATTTTTCTGCGGGCTTCTGGTTTATACTTAGCAAATACCTGGCCAGGAGTAACGCACAGATAAGTAGCCAATTCTACAGCCTATTTAATACATTTTTTGTTAGATAAAAATACAACTGTCAAAACTTTTGACAGTTGATTTTGTTAATGGTGTCGTTATTCCATAAGGTAGACAAATGAAATCAAATTTTGGCCAGTATTTGTGCCGACCGACTTAAAAATGCCTGCATTTTTTCGGCAGTGAATTTTCCTTGTTGCAAAAAAGCCAAGTCGTAAATTTGATTTACAGCCATTTTTATCTCGTTTTCTTTGCTAAATTCTTTGGCTAGTTTCAAAATATTTTTCACCGCGCTGTGATTAGAGTTAACCACCAAAGTTTCTTCGTTATTTGAGAAACTTTGAAATGCCGAAAATGCGTTAAACTTTGACATCTCCTTCATGCGGCGGGCGTTTTCGTCGATGACAATCATCCCGGCTACGTCGTCATTTTTCAATGGTTCAACTTTTATTTTCACCCCAGTGGATTCCAAATTTTTGCGGAAAATTTCGTCGATTTTATCTTTATTTGTGCGCTGATCGGAAGGATCAAGAATCTGTGCTGCCTCTTCTCCGATCAAAAGCTTTGAAATGTCCGCATCGACGCGCTTAAATTTAAATTTGCGGCCGGATTTCATTTCTAAAAACGAAATGAAATGCTGATCGATTGTTGTGTTCGCCACAACCGATTTTATTCCCGACTGTTCAAGCATTTTAACCAAGGCGCTTTGCGTATCCGGGTCCGTGGTATATATAATTTGATCTTCTGTCTTGTCTTTATATTGATCGAGATATTCATTTAACGTTAAAAAACTTCCATCGCTTAATTTATATATTAAATGTTCAAGCATACGGTCGTAAAATTTATCATCGCGCATCATACCGAATTTTAAGAACGGGTGAATTTCATCCCAATATTTTCTGTAAGATTCCATATCGGTTTTGGCCATGCCAGACAACTTGTCGGCAATTTTCTTGGTAATATGTGCAGAAATTTGCTGGACGGTTGGATCGTTCTGCAGATAACTTCGCGAAACATTTAGCGGCAAATCCGGACAATCTATGGCTCCGCGTAATAGAGTTAAAAATTCTGGCACAACTTCTTTGATATTGTCGGCCACAAAAACCTGGTTGCAGTACAGTTTAATTTGTCCTTGAGCATCGAGTTCGTGTTGAAGCTTTGGAAAATAAATCACTCCTTTTAAAGTAAACGGATGATCTACATTTAAGTGAATCCAAAACAGCGGATCTGGAATTCCAGGAAAAAGCTTGTGATAAAAGTCCAAATAATCCTTGTCGGTTAATTCCGTCGCACTGCGCGTCCAGATGGGCCTAGGATCGTTAACAACTTTACCTTCAAGCTCTATCGGATAGCGCACAAATGCACAGTATTTTTGCAAAAGGTCTTGCAGTTTCCCTTCCTCAAGAACATCTAAGCTGTCTTCCGAAATATGCAGAATTATACTTGTTCCCACGTCGGTTTTTGTTCCGGGCCACATTTCAAATTCGGTGGTTCCATCACAGCTCCAGTGCACTGGTTTGGAATCTAATTTGTAACTGAGTGTTTCAATTTCTACTTTGTGCGCAACCATATAACTCGAATAAAAACCCAATCCGAAATGGCCTATGATCTGCTGCTCATCGCTTTTGGATTCGTATTTGGCAACAAAGTCTTTTACACCAGAAAAAGCCACTTGATTGATGTATTTTTTGACTTCCTCGGCAGACATTCCTAGGCCCGAATCGGTTATAGTTACAGTTTTCGCAGCTTTATCCACGGAGATTGTAATTGCTGTTTCTTTGATCTCGCGACTTGCTTCGCCGGTTAAAACAATTGCATTGAGCTTGTGAATTGCATCGGCTGCGTTAGCAACAAGTTCGCGGATGAAAATTTCTTTTTCGGAATAAAGCCAGCGTTTAATTATCGGAAGAATGTTTTCGGCATGGATGGAAATATTTCCGCGTTCGTTTTGATCAGACATGAATGGCCCTAATTAAGATTGAATTAATAAAATTGCCCTTATAAAGTAATCTCGGTATCCCAGCCGTCAACAGGTATTTAGGAATTTTATGATAAAACCCCAGAGTCAAGAGAGTGAGCATCAAATTGCGCAGATGTTTAACCGCATATCAAAGCGTTACGATTTTTTAAATCGCTTACTCAGTGCGGGGCGCGATCGGCATTGGCGAGATGACTTGGTTTCTGCTCTGCCTCGTGTTGCTGGTGGACGTTATTTGGACGTGGCAACGGGCACGGGTGATGTGATTCTAATGGTGCTAAAAGACCGACCAGAATTCGCAGAATATACCGGGGTTGATATTGCAGAAAAGATGCTTGATTTGGCTCGACACAAAGCAGAAATACAGTCGGCGACTAAGCTGAAATTTTTAACGATGAGTGCGCAGAAGTTGGACTTTCCAGACGGGACTTTTGATGCGATTTCGATTTCTTTTGGGCTGCGCAACGTAGTGAATAAGGAGCAAGCTTTAGGCGAGTTTGCGCGTGTTCTAAAGCCCGGTGGGGTGCTGCTTATTTTGGAATTTTTCCAGGCCGAAGGACTTTTTATGCAGAGTGTTTTTCAGTTTTATTTTCATTATATTTTGCCGGTTATTGGCAGAATTTTTAGCGAAAAAAAAGCCTATGAGTACTTACCCGCAAGTGTGCAGAGTTTTTACAGTGAAAAAGGCTTGCTGAACGCTTTAAAGGAACACGGCTTTTCGGCAAGTGTTCGCAAGAATTATTTATTCGGCTGCTGTAAACTTTTTGCGGCGCAAAAGATCTAACAGAATACATAAACTGCTAGGACGGCTTATTCTTTTTGCGATTAGCTGCCCGGGCGGCTTGTTTGCGGGCATGATCGATGGTTTCTTTTAAGATTGGTGAAGTTTTTAGAATGATTTTTAGCTGACGACTTACTTCTTGGGACATTGCAAAAGGTTCAACGTAGAAAATCCCTAAATCCATAAAGTGTTTTACAGCAATCGAGTGAATGACTTCGAGTTTTACTGGCCAATTATCGATGATATCTAAAAATGGTTTTTCTTGTAAAACAGTCGCCACAAAAACGTCTATTAATATGTGTTCTTCGAAGGACATCGGTTTAAGTCCTACTTAGCAAAAGGGCGCTTTTGCGGTCTAGACTGTACGAAAGATGCTGATGTGGCTGATGTCGCTGATTTCGCTCCGTGCATAACCTGGTCACCTCGAGATTTCATGGCGCGACTTGCCATAAAAAACTCATTAAGATGCTCAATCATCTCTGCGAATGACTCGTTGGTTAAAAG
Source organism: bacterium (assembly GCA_043757325.1). Lineage (GTDB taxonomy): Bacteria > Bdellovibrionota_B > Oligoflexia > Oligoflexales > RGVZ01 > JAYVPO01. The sequence goes on along the minus strand of JAYVPO010000197.1, from coordinate 33,048 downwards.
GTAGCCAAATTTCCCTTCTTTGGCATGTTTCAGCACAATTTCTTCGAGAGCCATTTTTGTAACGTTTTCAAACATATGCTGCATGTTTTAATGATAACATGTTTTTTTGTTTTCCAAAAATCAGCACGAATTATTTCCTGAGAACCAATTTTTTAATGATCATCTCCATAAGCCACTATGTTAAAAAAAACCGATTTCAAGTTGTTTATAAAAATCTGACAGGCTTAGAATTTCTATATCTTTATCGCGATAGGAATTTTCGCCAGCATACACGATGATTTTACGTTTCAGTCCTTTTAATTCCGCAATCGCCTCCAAGCCTGACTTGTCCTCTGGCCTTATTCGATTGGAAGATTTTGCCTCGATTGCAACAAATTCACTTTTTTTCTTAAGTAAAAAATCCACTTCGGTAGTCTTAGACTGTGCGGGGGACCAGTAATAAATTTCATCATAAATTTCGCGATAAGAATTTGTCGCTTTTAACTGCAGCGCTATCCAGCCCTCAAAAAGTGGTCCCCTTTCATCTTGGTACAATGGGCCGAAGTTTCGTTTTATCGAACGAACAATTCCGCTATCGATCCAGTAAAACTTGGGATGCTTTTTTTCACGAACCCGTAAGTTTCCTTCGAACGCCGGCAGTTGATAGGCTAGTAACGTGTCTTCTAAGATTTCTAGAAATCCCTGAATTGTTGTTCGTGCCACGCCTGCGTCGCGAGCGAGTGATTGTACACTAAGAGTTTGGCCATGAAAAAGTGCTGCAACCGGCAGAAATCGAGAAAAGCCGGCTAGGTTACGAACAAGTGCTTCACTTTGAATTTCAAACTTTAAATAATTTTCTGTGTAGGCTTTTAAAACTTCTACTTTGTCATCCTCAGCTAAAACTAAAGGTAGTGTACCGTAAGCAAGAATATCTTCTAATTTTAAGGCATTATTTAGTTCAGCTGCAACAAGAGGGTACATCTCTTTTTTTGATGCGCGCCCACCCAACAGGTTTGTGTCATTAGATTTTTTGAGTTTTCGAATGCTCGAGGCACTTAAAGCGAATTTTTTGGTTTTTTCTTCGATAAAATTGTGGACTTCGTTAAGAAGAGAAGGCAGCCTCTGAATTTCGTCGACTACCACCCATTCGGCATCGTGAGATAAAATTTGTATCCGAAAAAGCTGCGGATCTCGTAGAAATGTTTGGTAAGTACTTTCGTGCAGAAGATTAAACCATAAAGCATTCTTAAATTGACTCTTCAACCACGTGGTTTTTCCGCTTCCACGGGGTCCAAAGAGAAAGAAAGTTCGGTTTCCTTTGGGTAATAATCTAACAAATTCCACTAGATATCCTTTATGTAACCTTGCCGGCACTTTACGTTGCATTATGCCGGCATACTTTATAATACCATGAATTTGTCCGCAAACGTCTGAAATGTTAGGAGTGCGTTTATGATGTCTGGACTTGCCACCTCTACGCCTCTCCTTATCGTTGACTTTTGCTCTTTTTCCTTGACCTTGCCTTGTGGGTGAACCTGATCCTCGCCTGAAGGCGTTTGCTGTTCAGGTTTTCATCTGCTATTTGAGAATCTCGAGACTCCCGTTTGATATTTATACTCCAAGTTTTTCGGGCAATGCCTTCTGGCGAGAATCACGATCGCCCGAAGGCAAAAAAAACGCTAATGTCGATGGCAAGGACAGACGTAGGGGTCTCAAGTCTAGAAAACATCAACCCGCCGCGGCCGCAGAAAATTGCACTTAATTTTATCCAGAGGTTGTTGAGAAGTTAGGGAGAAATTTCTTAACAGGCTAAAACTACTGATAAAATTTACAAAAATTATAAATTGATTTAATTTGCTGCTAAACCAACCGAAGACCTATCGGGAGGTGCTTTTGATGCAATATTTAGTCTATGGAATATTGGGAACGCTATTATATTTTCTCATTCAACTACCAGGCCTCTAGTGACCTGGCGCCAAGCAGTCATGAAATAACGGATCGCCAACCGCAACCATCGGGTGTCTGCGAGCGAAGTTAAACACACCCAGTAAAAATAAACCCAGAAGCCCAAGAAATACTCCGAATTCTAAACCTGGAAACGTCCAGGTTTTTCCATCCACAATCTCGGGTTGAACAACCACCAATAATGTAAACCACTGCGCCGTTAAAACAAGAAACGCTATCGGCATAGTAATCGGCTTGGTCCATTTGCTCATTTTGGGAATCAATGCAAAAAGTGGCAGAACAAAACTAAACAGCGGCGCTCCGATAATAATATAAATCCACGGCGCATGCAGTCGGTGAATAAAATATTCCGTTTCTTCAGGAACGTTTCCATACCAGTAAGTCAGAATATGCGCGTAAGTCAAATAAGCAAAAAATATTGTAAATCCGTGCAGAAGTTTTCCCACATCATGAAATTGCGATTGCGAGATAGGACGACCTATAGCCGTATTTTTAAGAACAAACATCCAAATTAATAACATAGCCATTAAAGTTTGCATCATAATCGCAAACATCCAACCACCCCAAAGAGTCGACACCCAAGTTGGAGCCAAAGATTTTAAAATATCAAAACACAAACAAGTAAAAGTTAAAGCGATAACAATCAAAAATGGAGCACTCCAGTAGCGCAGTTTATTTTTGACTTGAATTCCGTCGAATGTAGTGCTCTCGATATTGTTTATGTAATTGTGATCTCGAGTTGTTTTACGAGAAATTTGCCAGCGCACAAGCCCGTAAATAATTAACAAAGAAACCGTATCTCGGATAAGCATAAAATTCTCTTGAAGCCAAGATTTTTTGCCCCAAAAGTGATGAATAAGCGACGGATCTGCAATCCACTTATAAACCTCGTGGGCCCTTAATACGTGAAAATGAATACATAGAAAAAATACAAAAAACACACTCAAGGCAAGCGGTAAAAAGCCCGTAAAACTTTCGTGGATCCGGTTGATTGGACGGCCCCAGCGCGCTCCGATGATATCCTGCATCGCCGAAAAAACCGAACCGCCCAAGGCAATACAGAAAAAAAAGAAAAGATTGAATATAACACTTCCCCAAGTTCTGAGTTCTTGGCCATTGATAAATCCAAGGACAATACTTATCAAACCTACAAGTAGACAAAAAACCATGGCGCCGCGCATGAGCGGAGATGTTTGCAAATACAACCCCGATTTGTCGTGCAAAAGATCTTTAAGAGACGTTGTTTGTGATGAGCTCATGGGCTGTTACCTTTTTTTTGTAGAACGCGCAGGTAGCGAACAATTTGCCAGCGTTCTAAAGCCGATGTTGCATGACCGTATCCGGGCATAATCGCCTGGGCGCCAAATGTAATGCGATGAAAGAAAAATCCATCTTTACGCGCTTGATAATTTGGTTCGGTCAAATTTGGAGCAGGCATATACACATCTGTGATGCTGCCAATTCCTTTGCCGTCTGCGCCGTGACAAGGAATACAAAAAGTATTGAACCATATTTTGCCTTGTTCAACCGTGGCTTCGTTGTCAGGAGTGGGATTTTGCAAAACATTTTCCGCAACCTCTGCAGTTGCAGGATAAAGCGGTTTGTTCATTGCAATAGAATGTTCGGGTGGGTCGATGTAATTTAACTGAGGTTTTAAGCGCGGCGCATCTGCCATGTCTGGTACGTACTGGACTTTAGTAGTCTTGGGATCTAGACAGCCATTTAGTAAAAAAATATAAATAAGCGATTTAAGCACGGTTGAAAATCTCCTGAGCGCCCCAATCTTTAAGACTTTTGGCTTGGGAACTTTCTAAGTTCACGTCGGGAACAAAAACCACGAAACGGTCGCTGGTTATGCTCTCGTCAATAATGTCAGCTTTCAGATTAGGCAGTCTACTCATGACCAGAATTCCTAGAACGGTCATAATCCCACCGAATAAAATCGTAAATTCAAAACCTAGCACCACGTAAGCTGGCAGCGAATAAATTCCAGGAGTTTTGCCACCGGTAACCACCGGCCAATCCCAGTCACAAAGTAGCGGCAATGCAAAACCTGTGACCGTTCCAGTCAAAGCTCCAATCAAAGTAAAAAATCTTACAGGACTCGGCTTAAGATGGGCGCTATGCTCAATTTCATGATACGAAGTTGGGCTAAAAGATTCGCTTTGGGAAAATTCCGGCAGCCCACGCATGCGCTCTAGTGCTTGGCAGAAATCATCTAAATAATGAAATCGAGCTACGATTCCGTTTTGGCGATTGGTCGGGAAAATTTGGGCTAACAATTTTGGCAGCATGTTAGTGACCTCCTTCATTCAAATGACGATTTTTTGGGTTGAAGGGCTTTGGCATAATAAGCTTTATCTCTGACATAGAAATTAACGGAAAGAATTTGCAAAAGATAAAAAAGAATGTAAAAAACAAGCCGAAACTAGCAAGCGTCAAACCAATTTCCCAAGCTCCAGGCTCGTAATGACCCCAGGATCCAGGCAAGAAATCTTCAACGAGTGAGGATAAGATAATGTTATAACGTTCAAACCACATTCCCACATTTACCAAAACACAAACCACAAAACTTAATGCGATGGAATCGCGAGCACGTTTTGACCACCAAACAAGTGGGAAAAGACAATTGCAAAAAACCATCACCCAGAAATAAAAAGAATACGGCCCAGTGGCGCGTTTTTCAAAAACGGCCCACTCGTAAACATTTCCGCTGTACCATGCCACAAAAAATTCAATGGCATAGGCATAAAATACAATAGTTGAAGTCAATAAAGTTAATTTAATACAGGCTTCTAAATGTTCGCGCCGAATATATTCTTGCAAATTAAACATATAGCGAACGGGAATCAATAAAGTATAAACCATGGCGCAACCGGATAAAATAGCCCCAGCTACAAAATACGGAGGAAAAATCGTTGTGTGCCAACCCGGTTGCAAAGACATGGCAAAATCCCAGGACACAATACTGTGCACAGAAAGTACTAAAGGTGTGGCAAGAGCAGCCAGAAATCCATAACCTGTTTCATAATGATGCCACTGCTTTACGGATCCGCGCCAGCCAAACGACATTATGCCGTACACCAAGCGTTTAAAACCACGTGTGCGATCACGAACACTTGCGACATCAGGAATAAGACCTACGTACCAGAACAACAATGAAATTGTAAAATAAGTAGAAATCGCACACACGTCCCAGAAAAGTGGCGAGCGAAAATTCACCCAAAGATTATTTGTGTTTGGCAAAGGAAGTGCCCAGTAAGCTCCCAAGTACATCCTTCCCATATGAATTGCCGGAAACACCGCAGCACAAAGTACCGCGAAAATAGTCATGGCCTCAGCACTGCGATTCACCGTATTGCGCCATTTTGCTCGGAATAAAAATAAAATTGCTGAAATAAGTGTACCAGCGTGACCGATACCAACCCAAAACACAAAATTTGTGATATCCACAGCCCAAAAAACAGGCGGCGCAAAATTCCACACTCCCAAACCCACCGCCGTGTGGTAGCAGACCATCGCCACGCCAACAAGAAGGCAAAATACCGCCACAGAAAGTACAGCATAATAAGCCAGAACAGGTCGATTTAAGTTAACCAGAATATCTTCGTTAACTTGAGAGATTGTTTTTTTCCAAGGAAGAGTTTCTTCAACCATGCTCGTGCTCCGCATTCTTTTTTGGCGAGTGTTCTGTAACTTGCATCATGTAGCTAACATTAGGCAGTGTTTTTAAACCGTACTCGCCTTTTTCTGGTTCGCCACCAAGTGCTAAGTAAGATCTTTCTTGGGCGCGTAATTTTGCAACCCGTGATTCTGGATCCTTTAGGTTTCCAAACACAATGGCATTGGATGGACAAACTTGTTCGCAAGCAACTTTAACTTCGCCATCGCGAATGGTTTGGCCGTGAACTTTGGCTTCGAATTTTGCGTGTCGAACACGGTGCGCACAGAAATTACATTTTTCCATCACTCCGCGTGTTCGAACCGTTACGTCAGGATTTAGAGCTCGAGGATTTCGGTCCACCGCGCGTTCTCCAATAACTCCCCATTTGTGAGTCCACCAATTAAATCTCCGCACTTTGTACGGGCAGGCATTGGCGCAATATCGAGTACCAATGCAACGATTATAGGTCATCGTATTGATGCCTTCAGGATCGTGAGAAGTTGCAATAACTGGGCAGACCGCCTCACAAGGCGCGTGGGTACACTGTTGGCACATCATAGGCTGAAACGACACCGTAGGATTATCTAAGCTGCCTTCATAATAACGATCCAGCCTGATCCAGTGCATGTGACGGTGTTTTAAAACTTCCTCACGACCAACTTGTGGAACATTGTTTTCTACCGCACAGGCAGCCATGCAAGCCCCGCAACCGGTACACTTATTTAAATCAACCGACATTCCCCAACGATACGGAATACCAACGTCCAAAGCCGGATAGAGATTTGGTGTGTCGTCCAAACTTTTTTTACGAAGTCCTAATTCTTTAACTTCCTCAGACGAGACTTTTTTCACGATATCGACTCTGTTACCAAGGTCCCCACTTTTTTGCATCGCTGCTAAAACATAGCGGCGATTGGTTCCAGCTAATTCTACAGCTACGTTACTGTACGCAGGTTGACCTGATAGTGAATCCAGAACCGCCGGGATGGCAATGAGTGGATTAACACCAGTATTTTTACTTATTAAACTGTGGTCTCCAGCATGGCCGTTTCCGCGATAAATCATCACGGTTTCGGCGTGTAATCCTGGCTGCGGATACAGTGCGGCTTCGAAGCTTCCCGTCGCGGTTTTAACCGTGATCAATTCATTTCTTTTTAAACTGAGTTTTTTCGCGGTTTCTGGGTTTAAACTTATCCACGAATCCCAGGCGATCGAAGTCATAGAATCGCCGATTTCTTGTAATAGTGGCTTATTAGCACCTCTGCCGTCTCGAAGTCTTGAATCCATCGGCGAAGTGATTTTTAGACCACCGATGCGGGTTTGAACTTTGATATCAAATGCGTTAGCAGATATCGAAACGCTTGATTTCGTAGCAAGGTTTGCAATAAATCCACGTCTTAAAACCGAATTAAAAAACAACTCTTCTTCGACTTTTGGTTCGAGAACTTGTTGAATTTTTTTCCATTCCGTTTTGAGGTAGGAAAAGTAATCTTTAAAACCCATCGGCTTATTTAAAGTTGCTGCTATCCAAATAAAAACATCTTCAGCCTGCATGCTTTCTGTTACGGTTCGTACGGCCGGTTGGCGCGGCGACCAGTAGCCGGCGATCGGTTGTTCGTCTCCCCAAGATTCCAAGTAGTGATTTGTGTTGAGTTGGAACTGGGCAAAATCATCCATTTCATTTGGCAAAGACTGCATCGAAACAACGACCGGGATTTTTTTAAGAATCTCGGCGAAATTCATCGACTGCGGTAAACTAAAAACCGGATTGGTTTCGACAAAAAATACGGCCTCGTATTTTGCGTGGTTTTTGAGAAATCGGGGCAAATCTTCGGCTCTCACTGGAGATGGCATCCAGCCTTTATTAACGATCAATGACTGATTGTACGCGCCAATTAAATCGTTGATTAAAATCGTCACAAGCTGAACTTGTGTCGACCATTCGTCGGAAGCAGAACTTCCCGAAAATACCACGCTATTATTGGTCAAAAGCGATTGCGCCAACTGATCGAAAACTTCAGTGGAAACACCCAATTTTGTAAAATCGGCTTCTAAGATACTGCGATTATTTTCAAGAACTTTTTTGGCTTGATTTAAAGTGCTGCCCGCTCCTTTAGTGGTGCCAGAATTTACTAATGATTTTAGCACGGACAATGCGATTAAAATCTCTGAACCAACCGGCACCGAGTATCTAGTGTCGGCTTTTGCGCCTGTTTTTGATAAATAACTTTCAAATTGCGTAAATTTAACGACATTTTGGGCGAGGTCGTTCTTTAAATTCGAAAAACTTTTTGCGTAGAAAACTGGCGAGATCCCGATGTCTAAAAAATCACTCCCGATACCGACGATATTTTTCACACCTTTAGATTCAAAACGCGGCAGGCACTCAAAACCAAAAGCCATGTTGTGAGCTTGCGACATTGCCGCATACAGTCCATTAGCTTCGTAGGTGTATAAGTCAGAAGCTTCGCCGCCGAGTTTCTTCAAAACTTGTGTGTAAAAATCTTTTTGATGGCCCGTTGAGCCGCCGGTGAAAATCGCAATTTTTTTGCCGCTGATTTTTTCTGATAGCGAAGTATATACATCTTCCCAAGATGAATCCACAAAGGAAGTTGCAACTTTTATAGTTGGTTTTTGACGTCTTTCCGGATGAAATAGCCCCTGCAAAGTTGCTTGTCCGGTGGCGCAAGTTCCGCCTTGATTTAAAGGACTTTCGGGGTTGCCTTCGATTTTAATGGGCAAACCACTGGAGGTTTTTACCATCACACCGCAAGCGGCCGGGCATTCACCACAGGTACTAGCAAAGTAAGTCGGAACACCTACGGCCTGATCCACAGGTTGATTTACGTAAGGGACGGCTTTTTCTAACGGGCGCCTGACACAAGATGCAGCAGCAGCGGCGGCAGATACGCTAAACATTTTTAAAACATCGCGTCGACCTACAGTAAATAGAGAATTAAAATCGGTCTTGAACGAAAAAGGCAGCGCAACATCAGATCCCTCAGCAGTTTCTTGTCGCAAGTTGTCAAGTCTTTCATCCGCATCCATATAAAGTGGACCGGAACCTATTTTTTCGACCGGAAGCTCAAGTGGTCCATCGGATGGACCAAAAATTTCAGGGCCACGTTCGGTTATTTTGTAACCGGGAATATTTTGAATGGGTGTTTGGCGTTCAGTCATAATTTTTTATTACTCCGCAATCTTCCTCAGCTAAAAACAAATCCAAGTGAAATTTTTCAGTAATGACACGTTAGACAATCGATGGAAACTTTTCTTTCTTTGTGACAACCAATGCACCAGCCCATTTGCAGTGGCGCAACTTGTTCGACCACGTCCATTTTTTCTACTGCTCCATGACAGGTTTTACATTCTAATCCCGCAGCAAGATGGCTCTTATGAGGAAAGTGCACATGATCTGGCAAATCGTGAACTTTTACCCATTCGATAGGATCGTTCTTTTCATATTTTTCGGTTAACCACTTAATTGGTTCTGCATCAGTATGTACTAATTTATGGCAACCCATACAGGTATTCATACTTGGAATTCCGGCCGAAAAAGATCGGCGCGCACTTGAATGACAATATTGGCAAGGGATTTCTCTTTTACCAGAGTGCAGGACGTGAGAAAATGGAATCGGCTGATCGGGCTTCCACCCAACGTTGTCTACCGTATCACCAGGAGTGTACATGTACCAAGCTTTAAGCCCTTGCGGACTAAGCATCACCAATGCCGAAAACACAAAATGCGTAATGTATTTCTTCAAAACAAAACGACCTCATTCGAAAATAAGAAGTAAAAACAAGAAATTAAAGCCGACATAAAAAATATTAAATGGAAATTGAACGGCTTACAATCATTAAATGAAAGGAAAATGTTTTGTCTGATAAAATTTTTACACTGAGTAATACTTTTGCACCGGCTGGAGATCAACCAGAAGCCATAAAAAAAATTCTTTCTTTTTTTGCATCGAAAGAAAAACACAGCGCTTTATTAGGCGTAACGGGTTCTGGCAAAACTTTCACCATGGCGCATGTCTTAGCAGAGCTTGGTCGGCCGGCTTTGGTGGTCGCTCCTAATAAAACCCTTGCGGCGCAACTTTTTTCGGAACTCAAAGAACTTTTTCCAAAGAACTCAGTAGAATATTTTATTTCGTACTACGATTATTACCAGCCCGAAGCGTACGTCCCATCTTCTGACACGTATATTGCCAAAGATTCTGCCATCAATGAAGACATCGATAAAATGCGCCACGCTGCTACCATGGCTTTGTTTGAACGGCGCGATGTGATTATTGTTGCAAGTGTTAGTTGCATTTACGGACTTGGAAGCCCGGAAAGCTATTCGAATTTAGTTGTGACTCTTGAAGTCAATCAAAAAATGTCGCGTCAGGATCTGCTGTATAAATTAGTCGATATTCAATATTCAAGAGAAGACGGATTAATTACTCGCGGAAAATTCCGTGCGCGCGGTGACACGGTGGATATTATGCCGTCTCATCAACGAGACGAAGCGATTCGAATCGAGTTTAGTGATGATCACATCACCGACATAAAGTTAATCGATCCGTTAACTGGCAAAACTTTGCGAGCCATAAATCATATTTCGATTTATCCAAATAGCCATTACGTTACCGACCGCAAAGATATGGGAGCTATTGTTCGAGAAATTTTAACCGACCTTGGCATTAGGCTTCGCGAATTAAAGGCGATCGGGAAATTTGTGGAGTACCAGAGACTAGAGCAGCGTACCATGCATGATATTGAACTTTTGGAGCATATAGGTTTTTGCCCAGGAATCGAAAATTACTCACGATACTTATCTGGTGTGCCTGCCGGCCATCCGCCGCCAACGCTGCTGGACTATTTTCCTAAAGATTTTATAACTATCGTTGATGAAAGTCATATTACAGTTCCTCAATTTGGCGGAATGTATCGTGGCGACCGAGCACGAAAACAAGTTCTGGTGGATTTTGGATTTAGATTGCCTTCGGCTCTGGATAACAGGCCGCTAAATTTTGTGGAGTTTATGGAGCGAACAGGGCAAGTACTTTATGTGTCGGCCACACCTGGTCCTTATGAGTTAGAAAAATCCCAGTCGCGAATTGCTGAGCAAATTATTCGACCGACAGGGTTGGTCGATCCGATGATTGAGATCAAACCTGTGACGGGTCAAGTGGATGACCTGTACACAGAAATTCGTAAAACCACAGAGAAGCGCGAGCGAGTTCTTATTGTCACATTGACCAAGCAAATGGCCGAAGATTTGACCACGTATTACAAAGATATGAATATACGTGCGCGGTATCTGCACTCGGATATTGAGAGTCTAGACCGGATCGATTTGCTGCGTGACTTACGTAAAGGCGAATTTGATGTGTTGATCGGAATTAATCTTTTGCGCGAGGGACTTGATCTGCCGGAGGTGTCGTTGGTGGCTGTGATGGATGCGGACAAAGAAGGTTTTTTGCGCTCGAAAAATTCCTTGATTCAAATCGTCGGTCGCGCTGCGAGAAATTCCGGTGGCCGCGTTATATTTTATGGCGATCGCTGCACGGATTCCATGCGTGGGTGTATTGATGAAACCAATCGTCGGCGGGATGTGCAGCTGCGTTATAATTTTGAAAATAATATTACACCTCAGACTATCATAAAAGCTATTCCGGAAAACATGCGCAAACTTTACGGCATTGTGGATGTGTATGATGATCCGGTAGCTGAAATGACGGAAAAGTTAAAGAAAGAAATTGCCGGAAAATCCTTGGATCAGATTGAAAAACTCATAGTAAAAAAATCTAAGCAAATGAAAAAATTTGCTAACGACTTGGCTTTTGAGGATGCAACAAATGCGCGCGATGAAATAAGACGTCTGAAAGAAATTCTTTTGGTATTATCTGGGACCACGACAGAGAATTTGGCACTGCAGTAACTTCAACAGCACCTTTAAATTGTACGTGTGGCGCGCATATCTAAAACGAACCTTCGCAGGATGGAACACCTAGTAACTTCTTTAAAACCAGGTCGTTTTTAACGAACTCCGGCTGCACTGGGATGATTTGACCTTGTTTTACATGCAAAGAGGTGATGCTACTCGTACCTGTAAAAAACATATCAGCGCGATTTGCGATACTTTTAACCAAGCGACCGTAGTAAGAATTTTCGATATACGCACCGAATTTAAAAGGAGTTAACAAACTATAATAAACTAATTCTTCCGCATCTTTCTCCGTCTTGCTTGAGAAGCCATTTAGGGTTGCCTTGCCTAGAGTTAAAAACGTTTTGGTCGCTAATTTAACAAAATACACCGGTAAAATAGGTGTATAACCAACGCCCATAAGAATTACTGAGGAAGCTAAACGGAGATTTTTACCGACTTTAAATATTTTTGCGGAAAGATACGAACGGTTTAATCTGGACTCTGCTCCGACCTGATGCAAGAAATCAGCACTTTGCAAACTAGCTGTGTTTTCGGGTGCAAATATAGCAAACCATGTCGCGCCTTTTTGAGTAAGCAACTCGCCAAACCCTGCGCGAGAATCAGTCAAGATGTAGGACATCTGGGCAATAAACTCCGTTGAATTTAATTCGCTAACATATCCGACATTGTCCAAAATACCCAAGAAAGGCTGGTCGGCAGTGCTGATTGAAGCATGGATTATTTCAACAACCAATCCTGCGGCAACAGAAGGACTTAAGTCAGACCCATAAGGAAAACGAAAATCTCGGGATATGACAAGACCTGCGAATTTTCGACCTGCAATTTGATTTGTATCAATTTTGGTTGAGGAATTTGCGACGAACAGCAAATCGGCCCCAAGTGTGTCGGCAAGAACTTTAAGCTCACTATCAATAGTTTGCAAACCTGCTTGGGCAATTTGAGGTTCTCGAGTTAGAGCTACTAATACTGGGCGGTTTTCCGCGGTTTGACCGAAGATTAGGTGTGTCTGTAATATAAAAAAGGCAATTAACAAAATACGATTCATGTACCACTCCTGACAAGTTCGAGGAGTATAGTATTTACTAATTTGATAAAGCAATAGCTAGTTTTCTGGTGGAGGCCTTGAGAGGCATATCGCTGAAATCTTGCTTTTGACAAAAGATATCCGAAGGAAGTGATGAAAAAAAAGTTCAAATCAAAGATGAAGATTTTTATGGTGTCGTTCCAAACATTCGATCAGTATTTGTTTGAAACGGGAGTTTTCGTTTTCTTGATATTGGATCTTTGCGTCTTTTTTCTATTAGTGCAACGCAACGACTTTCTCACTAGTCTTTGGCGCGTAACTAACTATCTAACTATGTCAGCATCAAATTAACTGTAGGCAAAATCTTGACGGATCACTCTAATATGGTTAACTTTGGAGCAGGTTACTTAACACACCAGGAGAAAATAAAAATGAAAGATTTCGTCAATCGATTACAAAAAGATTTGTCCCAGCTTCAAAAGACAGTGGAAAAAGAAAGCAATGACCTTTTGAAAAAAGCCAAGGAATTTGCAAACAAAGATAACTTGATTAAAAAAGGCGTCGAGATTGAACATTTTGTGGAAAAAGAATTTAAGAAAATTGAGCCTTCTTTAAACAAGGTTTTATCAGAAGTTCGAAAAAACGCGCGCAAAGTTGGATTTGATGTCGATACTATCGAGAAAAAACTTCGAAGCCATTTGAGTTCACTGCGTTCAAAAATGAGTGACGTCGGGAAAAAACCTTCTGGTAAATCAGCAAGTAAATCTTCTGCAAAAATGAAACGACCTACGACCAAAGCCGCTACTAAAACCTCTGGTCGAACTTCCAAACCTTCCGCAAAAAAAGCGCCGCAAAAAAAGTCCATTCCTCAGGACGAAACCACTGGTGGAACATTGAACGCGTAATTATTGACAAAACAAATGCAATCTCGGCCCTAAAAAGCCGGGAGCTCTCTCTAGAAATTCAAGCTTGGTTTCAAGCTAATAAAGCTTTTCATCCGTGGCGGGAAGATTTCGAGAAAACGCGCGATCCCTATTTTGTTTGGTTGTCGGAAATAATGCTGCAACAGACAACCATCAAGGCAGTCAGGCCTAAATATTTAAATTTTGTTCAGAAGTTTCCTGATTTATTCGCGGTGGCCGACGCCGAAATTCAAGATTTAAAATTGGCAGTGAGTGGTCTGGGATATTATCGGCGATTTTCCTATTTACAAAATGCTGCTAAATATTTGGTTAAAGATGAAAAGACCCGGAAGAAAAATATTTCATATCCAAATTCAAGCGCTGAGTGGCGAAAGCTTAGTGGAATAGGCCCCTATACAGCCAACGCAATTGCCAGTATCTGCTTCGAGGAGCGTGTGGGGGTAGTTGATGGCAACGTGGAACGAGTGGTCGCCAGAATCCTTTCTAGCAACTTTCGGCTTGGATCTAAATTTCTAAAACTACACGCGCAAGAATTTATGAATAATTTAAGTGCTTGGGGCAGCGCCAGTTCTCTGAACCAAGGAGTTATGGAATTAGGGCAGACTATTTGCGTTACGGGCGTACCGCGATGTGCCTCTTGTCCCATTCAAGTTTTTTGCAAATCTTTTAAAACTTCTAGGCAACTTAATTTTCCTGTTCCTAAAATTCGAAAAACATTCCAGAAAATCGATGTTTCATTGGTTATTCATTTAAACTCGGAGGGGAAGATAAAACTTCTTGAACGTGCTGCTTCCGAAAAATTCTTGAAAGGCGTTTTAGGTTTTCCGACTTTTTACAACGATGACATTCTGACAAAAGACTATTCTTCGCTGACAAAAGTTGGACAATTTAAACATTCGATTACGCAATATAAATTAAACTGCCAAGTTTATTTGCAGCGAAACTGCACGGCTGTCGATGGGTTTTGGTTTGACCACGATTCAGTTGAGAAAAAACTCATAAGTAACCTAGATCACAAGGCTTTAAAACTTTTACAAAAAAAAGAAGCTGACCAGCAAAGATCAGCTTCCCTATATATAATCAGAGCCAAAAGGGGGGAGGAGGGCGTTAAACTTGACTCTCGATTACTGAATATAAACCCCCGATTAATTTCCAGAGAAAATCAGGCTCGGGGGGCGAGCCTGTACGAAAGGTTTTAAAGCAAATTTTGCGATATGTCAAATTTCTATTTGAAAAAACTCTAAAATAAATTCAAATAGTTAGAATTATTCAGATAAATGATCCTTTACTGAACAAAAAATGAGCTTTGCCAGGATTTGTGTATAATTATAGATAACCTAGAAGGCCGATTGAAATGACGAAAATAAGCGAAAACATAAGTGATTTTATTAAAAATGAAAGATCGTCTCAACTATTTAAACAGGCGCCACCTGGAATTCTAATAATAGCAATCATTGCGGCTGTTGAAGGGCTTTACTTTGACACTACTATTTATGCGGATAAATCGTTAACGGTAGGTTTATATTTAAGTTTGCTAGTTGTTGCCGCGGCACTCTACTTGTTCTACCCAAAGTCCGCTTTACTAAAAAATCTGCCATGGCTAGGAGTTGCGGTGGTCGCATCTTTCACGGCACTTTCTCATCTCATTCTTGAATACCGCTCCGTTGCTCTTAGGCCAGTGGGATTTAGTCATTGCGAACTTATACTGCTTGGGCTTTTATTTTTCCCATTATCTCCTGTGGTATTTTTTGCTTTGGCGGGTTCCATTTTTTTTTCGTATTTAATTTTGGGATCGAGTACCACGGTTTTAGACCTTTCGACTTATTTTATGTCCCATGATTTTACAATTTTTTGTACATTTGCGATTTTGATTGTTTTTGGATTCTTTTTTAATAACCGCTTGCGCACGAGTTTGTACGCGAAATCTATTGAGCTAAAAAGTCAACTTACGGATCGTGAGACAACCATTGCCGAACAAATCGCTGAAATCACCAATGCGAATATTTCGCGAGCGGTGGCCTCAACAACGCAAATGCTGGCCCATGATGTCAGAAAGCCTTTTGCGACATTAAAGGCAGCTGTCCAGATGATTCAGAAAGCAAAGGATTATAACGATGTGCAGACTGTGATAAAACTTCTTGCGCCGCAAATTGATAAATCGTTTTTATCTGTAAACACGATGCTAAAAGATATTTACGGTGTTCGCGGGGACCGCGCAAATATTTCTTTCCAAGATGATGACGTTGTCGACTTGATCTGCACAGTTATCGATCAGGTCTTGTTGGGGTTGGATCTTGTGAATATTCAGTTCCAGTATGATTTTCAACATATACACAAAATTAAAATTCAAAAAGGGCGTATAGAAAGGGTCTTTATAAACATTTTGTCCAACGCCATAGAAGCGATGAAATTAAATGGTACTATCAAATTTCAAACCAAAGAAATTTCGAATAAAGACACTAAATTTATACAATTTGAAGTTATCAATACAAACTCCAATATTGCAAAAGAATTGATTGAAAGTCTTTTTGATCCGTTTAAAACAAGCCAGAAAGCAGGTGGAACCGGTTTAGGGTTAGCTATTGCTAAACATATTATTCAAGACCATGGCGGGACTATTGATTGCACCAGCGATGTAGAAAAACGCGAAGTAAAATTTCGGTTTACGGTTTTGGCGTCGGCAGTGTTGGCGGAAAAAAGCGTAAAGCAATTGCCCGCAAATTCCGAAGCCGTGCGCGCGAAATTTCAGCCAAAGATTGTTGTCAATGCTCTCAAATCGCAAAAAGTTGACTTAGTAGTCGTTGAAGATTCGGAGTTTATGCACACGGCCTGGACGCACACAAAAGACTTAAATATGACTGTGAAACTTTTTTACACCCCGGAAGAATTTCTTGCGGCAGCAAAACTCGATTCTAGTCTATATACAACGCCCAAGTTTTTCCTTTTGGATTACGATTACGGAGATAAATCTTTTACCGATGGATTTCGACTTGCTGAACTTATTCGTGAGCATGTAACTGGTAAAGTGTTTTTTTATTCTGATATGGATTTTGCAGAGATTCCCAAGGATTTTGATGGCCGAGTACCTAAGGAAATATTAACTCTGGAACAACTCGAAGGATTTTTGCAGCCGCGAGGACTCTATGAACTTAAGTAGCGCGGTTGAATTAAGTCCCAAGAATTTGCAGGAGCGAATTCCCGTTGTTCTGACGACCCCGAATTCCGGAAGCGGAATTCCCGAGGATTTGCAACCCTATATGTCAGCTGAATATCGCTATATGCAGCCCGATTCCGACTGGATGCTGCATCGGTTTTGGGAATTTTCTACAACTTTGGGTGCGACCTTGGTCTTTCCCTTTTTTAGTCCGTATGTTGTAAATCTTGTTCATGACCCAAAAGATCCCAAAGATTTGAACAAAGCCCTGCCCAAGGTGACTTCACAGGGCAATGAAATATATGTGCAGGATATGGATTTCGCGGCTGAGACTACGGCGAGGTTGGAGCTTTATTACGATCCATTTCACCAACGATTAGCTAAAGTGCTTGACCAGGTAAAGCGCCAGTTTGGGTATGTGGTAATGATTGAAAGCTTTTTAATAAAAGACTCAGCAGATATTGTTTTGCGCGAACCAAATAATTCCAGTCAGTACGAAAAGTTCCAAGACGTAAAACGTTCATTGCAGGCCAGTTATCCAGAAGTTAAAATCAAAAAATTCGATCACCCAAGTAAATTGGCAGAGATTTATCAGCGGGTGAGCGATAAATATTTTACGTTTCAAATTTTTGTCGGTGAGAAATTATTTTTGTCACACGGGCAATTTTTTGACCGAAATGCGGCGCGTCCAACTCAAGAAGCTCTTGAAGTTTTTTTTAAAGATTTTTTGTAAAACTGGCACAAATCTGTCAAGGTGCAGGCTTCACACTTTGGGCTTCGAGCAGTGCAAATATATCGGCCTTGAAAAATAAAAAGATGATGGGCATTCGGCAAAAATTTTGGATCGATAAGTTTTAAAAGCCGCAATTCGCATTTTTCCGGAGTTTTTTCTTTGTGTAATCCCAGTCGACCAGTCACTCGAAAAACGTGGGTATCAACGGCTAACGTAGGTTGTTGAAATATCTCTGCCAAGACGACATTTGCAGTTTTGCGGCCGACACCCGGCAGGGCTTCTAGTTCCAGTCGAGTTTTTGGTGGCATAGAGTTGTGTTTTTCCACCAAAATCTTTGCCAACGTTAAGATGTTTTTTGCTTTTGTGTTAGCCAAGCCAATCGATTTGATTTGTTCTCTAAAGATATTGAGAGACATTTCTAAAACTGTTTCGGGATCGAAGCCATTTTCATAAATCGGAGTCATAACTTTGTTGACGGTTTTGTCTGTGGTTTGGGCAGAAAGGACAACACTCACAAGGAGTTGGAACGGCGTTTTGTAGAAAAGTTCGCAATGCGCATCGGGAAAAACGTTCTGTAGTCGTGTAAGAATTTCCTCCGAAAAGATTTTTTTTTGGGAAATGGTCTGGCTTTGAGATTGTTTTTTTTCAATCGGAAACTTCAATAACGATATCTCCTTTAACCTTGCACTGACAGGCAAGTCGTTCATTTGGTTCGGCAACCATAGTTTCCAAAAAATCCCGCTCACTTTCTTGCATAGGTGAAATATTTTCCGAGCCAGATACGATTCGAATCATGCAAGCCCCGCAGGCGCCATCGCGACAACCAAATAATATCGAGGTATCCTGATCCTCACACATATCGATTAAGGCGTAATCGGTTGGAACGTCGATGATTTTTTTATCTGTTAAAATGTTGACCTTAGGCATACCTCAATTTTCCTCGATAGAAATAAATTTAATATTTATATAGATCAAGTAACCTAAAATGAATACAAATTAAAACATGAGGTTTGATATTTCAAATAAATCGCTGTTTCTTCTTCTCTTAGTTTTGTCAAATTGCGCGTACAGGTTTTCTAATTTACATATTGTTAGACCGGGCAACATTCGAAGTTTAGCGGTTGAAGCGGTTTATGATACCAGTAAAATGCCGATTCCCCACGAGGTGTTGTGGTCAAATCTACAACAGGCCGTAGCAGCCAATGGACATTTACAGTTAGTTTCGGCGGGTGAAGCGGACGCAATATTAAGAGTTCATATACAAAACGCTGCAACCAGGTCCTCCGGAGTCACTACAAGTTCCTATCAAGATGTCGAAGAGCCAGTTATTCCATCTAGCGGCACCGAGCCACTTGGTTTTAGCAATTTTAAAGATTTAACCACTGCAAGAGCATTCTATCCGAAAGCTACTAACTTTCTGACGGCAAGAGCTGAAGTTTGGCATTTGGCAAGTAAAGAGTTACTTTTGGATCGGGTTTATGTGTTGTCACAAGAATTTGATGCCGTGCGGACGGGAATTGTTGGAGTTAATAACAATTTTCCAAGGTTTCACGAAACACAGGCTCAGAGTTTTAATCAAATTTCTAAGGATTTGGCTACGAAGATTGTGGATGACTTGTTAGTTCGATAATCTCGCACGGCCTGTACCACTGGATTAAATTAACGATAACTGCGTTGCTTGCGAGTAAAAAATGCTCATTTACCAGTAAGTAAACTCCGGTTTTTTCCTCGCTTTGCGCCTTGTTATCCTCAATTTAACGTAGTGGCCTAATCGCTGATGTAAAATTAACGATAACTGCGTTGATTTCGACTAACCCTCCCCGCCGAAAATAGTATTATCGGCGTCGGTTTTTCTCGGAAACCTTGTCGTTTTTTCATTTGGCACCAGCTAAGAACTTTTTATTGGCATAGTAGCGTCCATTCTTCTGTTAACAGATTGTAACTTAGCCATTTCCCCGCCTCAATTTGTTCACCAAAATGATTTTTTAATAATATTCGGGCTCGCATAATCAATTTTACAAGGTTTTGTTCCTTGTTAGACGCATATCTTTCCGAGAATTTCGTGTAGAAATCGTCACCGTACAGTTCCTGAATCAAGTGCCTTTTGCCTGCTTTAAGCTTGGTACTTTTGTAAAAGATTTTTATCAGCTCAAGTATCATGGGTCGGTTTAATAAATTTAGCCCAACTTGATTTACGTAAAGCGTTGAGCCGCTGAACTGTAAAAGAGCGGGCAATCGATCTTCACAACCATTCGCCAATTTGAAAAAACCTTCCCCTATTTGAATTTCTTCGATAATTTTACGATATAATTTAAATTTTTCCTCAGCATCTTTTTTTTCTGAATTTTGCATTTCAATAAACTCCTTTTTATTTTCCACTTCTGTTGTGATGACATTGACGCCTTTTTGAACTTCATGATCAATTGCTGAATCCTCGTACTGTAATTCACTTTCTTCGCTTTTCATTTACACTCCTTTTTATTAAGTTGTTTAATCACACCGCAATTCCACTTTTCTCTCTTCTTCCACATTTAGGATTGAATGATCCTGCCTCGCATCGCCCCAATATGCAAAAGACACAGAGGGACATGTCAAAAATAACGTATTTTTAAAATTTAAAATTTACTGTGGTTGCGGGTGAATAAATATTTTTAAAAAAAAATAACAGTTTTGTTTTGAGAAATTAAATTTTTACGAAATTTTTTGGAGTTGATTGATTTAAGTTAAATAACGCATTTTTCGCACGAAAACAGCGTATTTGATGCATATTTTGAAATTTTTAAAAAATTGCCCAGAGCAATTACTTGGATGCCCAGACTATTTTTTAAACAGTCGAATAAATTTTTTTGTAAAATTTTGCTCCGTGCCGAAAACTTAAAATTTTGCTCCGTGCCGAAAATCCGCTGAGATATTGCAGACAAATGCTAACCTTGGTTGCCATTTTTATTGTTGATTTCGCGAATTGCGGGACCGGAAAAATTGCCGAGACCTGTACCCTGACCCATAAATATAACTGACAACTCTAGTAAGTATGACGCGTTAAGTTCTGTCTGGTCATAAGGCTTTTCTCGCGAGAAATTTAATGTCCAACATTTCGAAGGTGATCGATAAATGAGATCGAGTTTTTGCGAATACTGCGGTTCGGAAGTGCCGTCCTCAATGTTTCTTCGGCCGTAGCGGTATGCGGTCAGCAATGGGTCAAGCAACGTTGTGGCAAGAGAAATCTCCCGGGTTGTTGTGCGCGTAAAAATATAATTATCCTGCGCATCTTTCTGCAGTGCAGAATCAATAACGTGAGCGTAATTGAAATTTGTGCTGAAAAAACTTGGTAAACCTAGATTAAATTTCACCAGGGTGTTTCCCCGAGCATAAATATTATACCTCGTTAGATTGGAAACACCGAAGCCTAAAAGATTTACTCCTGATTCACTTTCAAGCAAAGACCACGGCTCGTTTTCGGTTGTTGGCCCATCTCTTAATCGACGCTCGGCCTTCATTTTGTCATAGGAAATACTCGCCTTTGTGTAAACAGGCTCTAGGTAATCGGTTTCCATTAACTGGTATCGATTAACAAACCATTTGGAGCGGTCTGCCGACATAATGTCAGAAAAACTGCGAACCGGCAGATCTTGAACACGCAGAAGCTCGCGACGAGCTAATTCTTCAAATGTGAAATGAGACTGCCCCATGCCCAACTTGTCGGCTTTAGGCAAAATCTTCTGACCTAAAGTAAAAGTCTTCCAACGATGAGACGTTCGAAAAGTCACGATTTGATAGGGATCCATAAACTGAGTTGGATCGATAACCGTATCGGTACCGCGCGTGTCGGTAGCAAAATATGTTTGACCAGCCAAACCCGAAGCATCTATCGCACCGTAGTCACCTGTTCTTTGCACCATCGGCCGCACAACAAATTCCACATTCCAGTTCATAATATGATGCAGAATTTTCTGCCGGTCGCTTCCACTCGTGTCTTTTTCAGACGATAAAAACATTTTGCCATCGATCGGCATTCCAAATCTTAAACCAACATTATAGGAAGCTAATGTTGTCTGATTGGAATCAGTTCCCTCATACGTCACTCTGCGCGATTGAAGATTCGAAAAGTAATCCAGATTTACTACAGACTCAGTCAAAATCGGAACTGTTACGTCAGCCTGAATTCTTTGCCAGTGTCCACCGCCCAATGTAGAAGTCTGGGGGTCCAAATCTTTAATTTTTCCAGACCTGTCAACAATTCGGTACCAGTCAGAAGAAGCCCGTGCATAAACTGGCAACAAGTAAAATCTTGCCGGAGTCAATCTCGCCCAACGGGTCGAAAAAATTCCGTGCAAAGGAAGTTGCGGGCCTTTATAAGGTTCATTTAGGCGCACGTGATCGCCAAGATAACTTCCCATTCCTAAATAATAATTTTTGCCATCGTAATGAACTTTATTTTGCACGGTATTAAATGGCGCCTCGGCCTTACCAACATCATTTAGCGAAGACACACCATCGGGAATGTATAGATCACTCACATAGTGTCTATCGGATAAAATATCGCCTTGAGAAACAATCGACAGGCGATCGTTGAAAAAAGAATTTCCATTCCAGCGCATTACGCCGCGCGGCATATTTGAGGGCACAGACAGACGTTTATCTAATAAAATATCACAATCGGCCTGCTCCGCCGAACTTCCACCTACGCATTTTCTAGAAGCATCGTCAGTTGTCTGCCAATAAGATTTTTGCCGCAATCTTGCTGTATCAGAATTTATACCAGAAAGTTGACTTAGAGATTTTCTGTCAGCGCCGGAGTTATCGGTTCGGGCCACACTTAAGCCAGAAATATACAAATCCCGGTAATCTTCGCGGAAAGTTTTCTGCTCGGCCCAGACTCGGTCGCGTAAAGCCTCTATATTGAGCTGAAAGCCTGAATTCTCACGCTGCTGGTAGCGCCATTCAGTGCCGAGCCTAGTTCCGCGTTTTTCAAATACATCTGTCTTTACGGTTACGTCTTTATTTTCGCCTAGATCAAGAAATAACGGCTGTGAATAGATAAAACCTGTGGAATTTCTTTGCCCCATGGTCGGCGGCAAAAAACCACTTTGACGCTGGTCTTTGATGGGAAGTTTTAGAACCGGTAAATATAAAACGGGTATACCTTTTATTTCTAAAACAGGATTATATAAAGTTGCATAACCACCAAGTTGTGCAAATGTTTCTGACGCACGAAAACTCCAAGCCGGAGATTCGTCCTCGGCACAAAAACACGGAGTCCACAAACTATTGCGTGCCGTAAAATTATTTCCGCTTGTCCGTTCCAAAGTTTCCCCAGCAAGTTTGAAATAAATATTTTTTTGTACCGCAACTTTGCTTCCTGCAGTCTGCCCGCGCGTGTCGTTCCAGTACTTTCTGCGGTTGAGAATATTTTTACGCCTTTCGTCTTGCAGCCGCATAATTCCGGGAGATTTTTGTTCGGTAATTAGTTTTTCGCGATTCAGTAAGAGTGCATATTCCGTTACCAAATCACTGGGTAATTCTCGACCCTGCTTTTGTAAAAAACGCGAGCGGTTCTCGAGTTCGACTTTTGCACTCTGGATCGCTACAAGCTGCGCGGTCCGGGCGGCTTCAAAAGAGATTTCCTCGGGCGAAAAACCAAGAATTCTTTGGGAGATACTTGCAATTGCAATAGGATCATTGACAACAAATATACCTTCTGAAATCTTTAAATCACCTGTTTTTAAGTGGTATTCCAAATGCTGCCCGGTGTAGACCTGTTGGCCTAAAATGATGACAACCTGGCCGATGGCTTCGATTTTTCCTGCGGCCTGATCTAAGTAAATTGTATCGGCGGAAAAAGCACTCTGTGGTCCGATTGCAATTACATCACCCTCAAAGATTTGCTTTTTTCCGTCCTTCGTGGCGGAGCTAGACTTAGCATCAAAGAAGAATTGCGGCAAATCTGGATTACTGCTCGTTTGAGCTGACGCATTTTGCATTGCTAAAAAGACATAAAAAATTAGCGACAAGAATCCAAAATATTTAAACACTTCTCCAACCCCAGCTACCGACCCGCATATTACTAAAGGTTTGGTAGGTTGGCTATTTCGGGCATAAGACTCTATCCCCATTGAAAAATTCTCAAAGATATTATAACTGCCACTTAAGTGTTTGATCTGCTCTGGGGAAAAAGTTCTTTCATTAGAAATTTTAAATAAGAAAATCGGTTCAAGAAACAGACCTAATTCGCCTAAGATGGCCGATATATTTTTGTCACTTAGTATCGAAACCAAAGCCGGTAGCGGAAGTTTTAAATTTTTTTTGTTGCAGAAATCTTGAACAGCTTCCTTTAAAGCAACTGCTCCTTGGTGATTATGGCAAACGTCGAACAAAATATCTTGTGACTCGTTATTTATTGAAACACTTCTAAAATCAAAGCGTCCTTGTAACGAAAACGGAACCGGCAAAATTTCGCGCATTTTAGCTGCGGAGATTAACTCAGCAGCCGAGCCTGTAAAGTGATAAAAGGCCAGTGCTGCCATCGAAAAATTTTCTCGTAGATACTTCGGGTGATATTTGGGAAGGGGGATTTTGCATGGTTTTAAATAAGAGCCATTGATTGTTAAAGAATGCAAATCTTCGGTCGTGTCATTTTCCACGGAGACTAACATGGATTTTCGGTTGCCAATCTCTTGACTTAAATATTCAAAACTAGCATCGAGATAACTCTCTTTTTTCCCCAAGATCGAAATACGTTTTTCACGTAATATTCCGGCTTTTTCTTTTGCAATTTCTAATGCGGTCTCGCCTAAATACTTTTGATGATCAAGAGCAATGCTGGTAATAATACTTATAATCGGCTCAAGAATATTAGTCGAATCCAAGCGTCCGCCGAGTCCAACTTCACAAACAATCACTTCACATTTTAATTTCTTAAAAACATATATTCCCAACAAAGTTGAAATTTCAAAAAAGGTTAATTCAAAAAGATTCTCTTCGCCAATGTCTGAGCGTAAAAGGCCATAAAACTCCTCGAGCCGCGCGTCGTCTATTGTTGTGCTTGAAACTTGAATGCGTTCGCTGAAATTTACAAGATGAGGCGAAGTAAATAAACCAACTCGGTAGCCCGCACCACAGAGCAGTTGATACAAAAATCCGCAGGTGGTTCCTTTTCCGTTTGTTCCGGCCACCAAAATAACCGGTGGTAAATCTGCCAGCAATTGAATTTGCTCGGCTATTTTCTGGATGCGCTGAAGACCTGGCTTGATGTCACCGGAATTTCTTTTGAATAATTCCTCAAACAAACTCAAAGTCATAATTTTTTACAAAGCAACAGGCGCAGAAGTTGGCCTAGTTCTTGTCGCATGGATTTACGATGAGAGATAAAGTCAAGCATCCCGTGCTCAAGTAGATACTCGGCGGTTTGAAAACCCTCTGGCAACTTTGCTCCGATTGTTTGCTGAATGACCCGCGGGCCGGCAAAACCAATAAGCGCGTTAGGCTCGCCTACATTCAAATCTCCGAGCATGGCGAAGCTTGCCGCCACGCCTCCTGTTGTTGGATGGCATAGAATAGAAATAAAAGGCAGGCCCACATCGCGCAGTCGAGAGAGTGCGGCACATGTTTTGGCCATTTGGAAAAGACTAATTACCCCTTCTTGCATACGCGCCCCACCCGAGGACGTAATTATGATAGCAGGTGTTTTGTCAGCGGCGGCTCGTAAAAAAAGTCTAGAGATCTTCTCTCCAACCACCGATCCCATACTTCCGCCCATAAACTCAAAGTCAAAAATTCCCAGATGGACCTGAAATTCGCTGATACGGCACCTACCGGAAACAAAGGCGTCATTGCGACCGGTTTTTTTCTGCACGGCTTTAAGACGGTCGCAATAGGGCTTGCTGTCTTTGAATTTTAAGGGGTCTACGCTCTTAAGATCTTTATCGAATTCCTCGAAAGTGCCGGGTTCGACGAGCATTTCTATTCGCTGGTTTACCGACAAAGGGTAATGATAATCGCATTCTGGGCAGACATTTAGGTTGTCGCTGAAGTCTTTGCTTAGGGAGATTAGGCTGCACTTTTGACAGGATCGCCACATTCCGTCAGGTGGGGAATTTCGCGCGGACGAGGCAAGTAGGGGAGCTGATTTGTAGGGAAGCCAGGCCATAGAGTAGGAACGCCTCATAAGAATAGTCGACCTTAATCCTAGGGCCTCAATCTACAACCGTCAATAATCAACCCCCTCTCAGCCGTCGAAAAATCCATGATAGCGGCGTCAAGACATCGCCTAAAAATGCTCACGTACCAGTGCGTACGCTCCGCCTTTTAGGCTCGTCTTTCCTTGCTCTCATGGTTTTTGGACGGCCGCTATTAAATAAGTGTAAAAGCCTGTTTTTATATAATGTTTCGTATGGTGTTAATATTTTATTAGAAAAGTGTTGCTATTTTTATAATATTTTAATACAATGAGCGAAATCCAACACCAAGGAGTATCTCATGAAAACCAACATGAAGTTTATCGCGTCCACTGCACTAATGATTTCGTTTGTCGGCTGCGGCAAAAAAGATGAAACAACCGTCATCGCTGCCAGCCCGGTACAATCACCAACTCCGGCTCCTCAACAAATGCCCCAGCAGCTTCCGCAACCAGTACAATTGCCGCCACCTGTTGCGATTGTTCCGCCAGTGTCGGTTCAGCTACCAATGCCTTCTGCAGCTCCTGTTGCTGTCCCGGTAGTTCAAAAACTTGCAAACGTAGGTGCTTACTCAATCAATCTTTCTGAGATGCAAGATTTGATAGTTGCGACATATTCCAAAGGAGTCGTGTTCGCAGATTTCTCCTCAGAATTCTATAAACTTGCGGACAACGGACATTGCGAGAATAGTTTCCCGGAATTAGCCTCATTCGTTAGCTCCGTGCCAACATTATATTGCAAAACTTCAGCTTGGACAGATGCGTTTTCCTCAATGTTAAGGGGACAAAGATTGGCTGCCAACAGTATCCAATTGAAAACGAAACCTGAACTGGCTGCCGGAAATCCTAACAATCAAAAATCAATTATTATCAATGGTTTTGATTCATCGATAAGATTTGGAAGCCTTGCAAGTAAATTTTCTGAAGCCTGTAATAAAAATCCTGACGGTATGGGAATTCAAATCTTGCGAAGTACGCCGATTTTAGCAACTGGAATCACAATAAGTGACGTAAAGAAAGCGCGCCTTTCTACTTGTACGACACAAGATGGTACCGAAAGCTGGCGCGTGGCGGGTGCTTTGATTGTCGACAATGAGTTCTTTGCAACTACCGATTTGCGCACCTGGGATCAAAAGATAAGTCAAAATCGAAAAGTTCTCGAGATCGTTTACATGGAACGCACAAATGGTGTAAACGGGGGCGAAAACTTAGCAACTGCAATGGAACAAACAATGATTAGAATTCTCCATAAGAATACAGCGAATTAATAAGTAAGTTGGTTAGGCCCAGAGTCTTTTAAAAGACTCTGGGTTTTTTGTTTTAAATTTTTCTGTTACACTTCAAAGATGGTAACTTTAATTTTATTTTTATTTCCAATTTTAAATCTGCTAGCTGGCAACGCCGAAACCGCAGAGGTTGAAGAAAAAATTGAATGCCCCAAAGTACTTCCAAAAATTCCCGAGATATCGCGAGCCGAGGTTTATAAGTCCACTCCTTTTAAAGCAGGGGAGTCTATTGAGTATGAAGTTAAGTACGGCATGTTGCTTGCCGGGTATGCAACTTTGGAGGTGCGTTCACCACGCAAACACTTGGGTCGTTGGCACCGAGTATTTCATGGGGAAGCGCGCACTGGAGATTGGTTTAAGTCTATATATGTTACCCAAGACATTGTGGAAGCGGTTTCGAGGCCATGGGATTTTGGAATTAGTTCTTTTTATCTTGAGCAAAACGAAGGGAAACTTTTTGGCAATACTATTGAACAAAAAAAATTCCTCGACTTTGATCACGATAAGTGTCAAACCACCGAAAAGATTCTTGCTAAAGGTAAGCCAGAGGAAATTAACAAACACGACTTGGCATACGGGGCTGTGGATTCTATAGGTTCGGTATATTTGCTACGGACAAAAGACTTTAAAATCGGGCAGAAGGAACGCGTGCTTGTTTACACATCTGAAAAAAATTGGTGGCTTGAAGCGGAACCAGTATCCAAAGAAAAACTTATTACTCCAGCCGGTGAATTCGATTCGGTGAAAGTAAGACTTCAAACATTTATCGGAAAAGAACTGCAGCAAAAAGGTGAAATCTTTGCATGGTTTGGAACCGGAAAACAGAAATACCTTTTGAAGGTCGACGCAGCTATTAAAATTGGAAATTTATCCATGGTTATAAAAAGCGCAAAGTAAAACCTCAAATAGATTACAAGCCAGTTTCCGCCAGTTGTTCCACCGCCGTGCGTTGAGCATCACTTAAACAACTTGGAACATCAATTTCTACAACTGCATAAAAATCACCGCGTGAAGTTTTATTTTGCAAATCTGCAAACCCAAGCCCTTTAAGCCGAATTTTCGTATTGCTCTTAATTCCGCTAGGAATTTTTACGTTTTTTTCTCCCACAGGTGTGTCGATGGTTTTTTGACAACCAAGCATGGCTTCACTTGGTTTCAATAAGACTGGCGCTTCAATATCATTTTCGATTCGTTTGTAAATGGCGTGATTTGCGACCGTTATAAGTACATACAAATCACCATTTTTTCCACCGTGCGAAGATGTCGCACCTTTCCCAGCCACGCGGAGTTTTGCGTCGGTTTTTATACCGGCGGGAATTTTTAATTTAAACTGCTGGGTGGTCCCATCACTCAAACTAAAATGAATATCTCTCTCCGAACCATTGTAAGAATCCATAAATCCGACAGTAAGCGGATATTCAACATCCTGACCTTTAATATTGCGCATAGGTCCGCCGCGACCGCCACCAAATTGTTCGCCGGCCCCGCCGCCAAATATTTTCGAAAAAATATTTTGTTGATCGTTATCTGCAAAACCAAAGTCTCTAAAGATAGAATTAAAGTCGGTCCCTCGAAAAATATCATCCTGGCTATAATTTTGATGAAAACTTTGATCGCCTACTGAATCGTATTGTTTACGTTTACTGTCGTCTGATAAGACTGCGTAAGCTTCGCTTATCTTTTTAAACTTTTCTTCGGCTTTAGTATCGTTTGGATTGCGATCAGGATGGTACTGCAGCGCGAGCTTCCGATAAGATTTTTTTATCTCATCGACCGAAGCACCTTTTTTAACATTTAGCTCGGCATAATAATCAGACACTAAAATATATCTCCGCCAAAAAACTCTCGAACTATAACAAGCACAATTTAAGAGTTAAAATTGCAATGTCAATCACGCTAGTAAGCAGAAATTCCTAATAACTTTTTGGCTTTAAAAAACTGCCTCTGCATACTCTCTTCCCTCGTTAATGCCTCGGCAGCTTCCCACGTAAACCATTTAACATCGTGAGATTCTTCAGAAATGGCTAGGAAATTTTCATCACCTTCGCATATTAACAAGTAACGAACATCGTAATGCGAGTGCCCGGGAATCAACTTGCGCTCAGGAATTGCGTGAATATCTAGATCAAAAGGGATAAGACCTGGTTCATTTGGAAACCGGAAAAACGAAAATTCTTGCAGGCCAGATTCTTCACGGGCTTCGCGCAAGGCCACGTTGCTTAAATTTTTTTCACCATCGGCGTGTCCGCCTAATTGGAGCCATAGGTTTAATTTTTTGTGGTGGGTTAAAAGAACTCTTTTGTAATCGTTGGATGCCACTAGAGCAGAACCCGTAAAATGACCCGGAAAATAGGCATCGTTAAAAGCTTCGGGATGAAACTGCAGGAAACTTCTATTTTGCTCGATCACAGAGGTGTTGATTGAATCGGGAAAATAACGCGACATCAACCGTTGATAATCTTCGAAACTTTGCAGCAAATTTGTGGTGTCATCC
Organism: bacterium; assembly: GCA_043757325.1. Taxonomy (GTDB): domain Bacteria; phylum Bdellovibrionota_B; class Oligoflexia; order Oligoflexales; family RGVZ01; genus JAYVPO01. Next base: position 3,718 of record JAYVPO010000197.1, on the reverse strand, counting down.
ATATTTTTTTCTCAGCGACCAAAGCCTCCACATGGCTTCGAAGACAATTTTAGATGACATTTTGGACTTGCCAGCTCGGCGCTCTTCAAAAATAATTGGAATTTCTGCAACCGAAAATTTCGCAAGTTTGGCGCGATATTTTAGTTCAATTTGAAACGTATAGCCTTCGCTTGCAATCGTGTCGGGATTCATCTTTTCAAGCACATACCGATGCCACCCATTAAAACCGCCGGTTAAATCGCGGATATTTACATTTAAAATAAGCCGGCCGTAAAAACTTCCAAAGCGGCTAATTAGTTTGCGGATAAAACTCCAGTTTTTGGTACCGCCTCCAACCGTGTAGCGGCTACAGACCACCACGTCATATCTGGCGAGTGCTTTTAACATGCGCGGAACATCGTTTGGATTGTGCGAATGATCGGCGTCCATCTCAATTAGCACGTCGTAATCTTTAGCCAGAGCCCATTTAAACGCAGTGACGTAGGCGGTGCCAAGCCCAAGTTTTCCAGCGCGTTCGAGAAGATGGATTTTTTCGGGGTAGGAAAGCATAAGTTTGCGGATGCACGAACGGGTACCATCCTGGCTATTATCGTCCACAAAACAAATTTCTATGTCGGGTGCAGCAGAAAAAATCATGGGTACTAGGCTTACCACATTGTCGGCTTCATTATAGGTTGGTATAATAAGGAGTGGTCTTTTTATTGTGCGCTCGAAATTCATGACGGATCATCTTAAATTTAAACCCTAATCATCGTCTGAGACTTCAAGTTATGTCAAATCAAAATAATGTACTTAATTTTCGCAAAAGACCGAAAAAAAATCCGAAACTCGAAAAGAATGGGCAAAAGAAATTTACTCAAAGTCAAAATTCTTGGCGTCTGCGCGGATACCTGCAGCTGGCTTTAGTTTTGATTGTTTTTGCGTATTTTATGCAGCTTTGCCATGCGTAAATTTTTTGAATGAAGCAGCCTTAAAAAGGCAGATGATTTTTTTTCAAGTTGTTGCAAGTTTTACAACTCACAACAATATTGTTTTTAGCCGACGTGCCGCCTTTACTCAATGGAATCACATGATCCATAGTAACTGAATCGGGTGCAATTTTAAGGTGACAATAATAACACTGCGGATTTTGCAGCTTTTCTTGCCACCACCGTGAATGGCGTAAATCGCGGGCTTTTTGTTTTTCTTTTTTTATATGGGCATCGTTCACAGCGAAGTAATGACTATTCTTTTATAAGGTCAAGATAAACTTTTACTTCGCGTTTGTTGGCCTTCTTATCCACCACTTGAAGTCCGTCCAGCCGCGCCGAGTCGATAGTTGGAAATTCTTTGCCCATTTTTCCAAGGTCAATCCATTGAGCGCCACTTAAATTAGGTGCCAAATCAGAAGCTTCGACCTTTGAGCTAATTTCTAATGCGGCGTGATTTAAAAACGTAATATCAAACAGAACAATGCTTAAAGGTTCTTTTGTGCGGTTATAAACTTCAACCAAAACCTGGTTTTTTTTGCCACGTTTTTCCGGCGGAGTTACAACCACGTGAATATGTGGCTCGGGGCGTTTTTTATACAGAAAATAGGTGTCTGTTTGCTTGATCCGGTGACTTAAAGTTGGAGCTGCGAACAGCGTTGGCATAGACAATACAAAAAAGAAAAAAATTTTGTGCATCATCAACTAACCCATCGCTTTTAAGCGCAGATACGGAATGATCCCGCGCTGCATAAACACGATAAATAATAAAATTACAAAAGGTGCGAAATCAATGGTGGACGATAGTTTTCGCGTGAGTGGACGAAGTGCTCTGTACATGGGCTCTGTCATTTCGCGAATAGCCCTAACAATGGGATTGCTCGGATCGCCTCCAATCCAACTGATCAACGCAGAGGCTATAATTACCAGCTGCAACATATTGAGAACAATGTCTAACACTGCAAGAAGACCATTCATAACTGCTTGGCTCATAATGATTTATTTCCTAGTTAGTTTTTATTTTAATGCAACTTCATGGATTAAATCAAATTTAAAATTTTTTGGAACTTTTGAATTTCATTTTCGCCAGGTTCTTGTAACCTACAAGATCAAGAATTAAGTCTGCGAAGGGTGTCTATGCCTTATTATGAATATGGATGTAAAAGTTGCGGTAAAAAATTCGAGCTTCTGATGAAATTTTCAGATCCTGATCCCGATTCTTGCCCAGACTGCGGCGAAAAAAACATCGAAAAACTAATTAGTAAGACGGGTTTTGTGCTTAAAGGCGGAGGCTGGTATGCGCAAGGCTATTCTGAAACCAAAAAAGACTCTTCCTCAGCAAAGCCGCCGGCAGAAGGGGCCTCGTCCGATTCAAAATCAGCCGATCCTGCTGCGAAGTCTGCAGCCACGGCAGACAAACCGGCAGATAAACCAGCAGACAAACCGGCGGAAAAAAAGGCCGAAACAAAAAAGGATTGAATTCATGCATCATTCAGTGTTTTCATTGAAGGTGTCCCATTAACCAAAAGTACCCATTCCCTTCTATTTATTAGGAAAGAAAAGCCTATGGATTTATTCAACCACCTTCAAGAGACAGGTCATGAGCAAATTGTTTTTTGTAACGATAAATACTCAGGGCTAAGAGCAATTATTGCTATTCACGACACGACCCTTGGCCCAGCACTTGGCGGAACTAGAATGTGGGATTACGCTGATTCAGAAAGTGCCTTGGCCGATGTTTTGCGTTTGTCTCGAGGAATGACCTATAAAGCTGCGGTCGCGGGGCTAAACTTAGGTGGCGGTAAGGCTGTCATTTTAGGAGATCCCAAGATCAAGTCCGAGTCTTTATTTCGAACCTTCGGAAGATTTATCGAAAGTCTCGGGGGGCGTTACATTACTGCAGAAGATGTGAATATTAATGTAGCTGATATGGAATACGTAGCGACAGAAACAAATTTTGTCACAGGATTATCGTCTCGACCAGGTGGATCCGGCGACCCTTCGCCAGTTACAGCTTTTGGAACATTTAATGGTATTCGTGCGGCCGTGCAACACCGCTTGAAAAAAGATTCTTTGACTGGGTTGCGAGTTGCGGTGCAAGGGGCGGGTTCGGTTGGAAAGTATCTCTGTCAGTATTTAACAGAAGTTGGTGCCAAGGTTTCTGTTTGTGATATCGATCAAAATAAAGTTCAGGCCATCGTAAAAAACTACGGTGCAGTTGGAGTAGATCCAACACAAATTTATGGTCTCGATGTAGATGTTTTTGCGCCATGCGCCTTGGGTGCTATTTTAAATGATGAGACTATTCCGATGTTAAAATGCACGGTGGTGGCAGGAGCTAGCAATAATCAGCTAAAGGTTGAAAGTAAACACGGCAAAGTTTTAAAAGAGAGAAATATTCTTTATGCGCCGGATTACGTTATTAACGCAGGTGGTTTAATAAACGTTTATAATGAAATTAAAGGCTATAATGCCGAGATTGCTAAACAGCAGGCCGGAAATATTTACAATACTCTGTTAGGTATTTTTACCGAAGCGGATCGCACTAATGTGTCGACTCACGTCGCCTCGGATTCTATTGCGGAAAAACGCATTGCGTCCGTACGACAGGCGCAGTCCATTCGAAACAGCTTACCGAATCAGAAGTGGGTTTCGTAAAATTCTGAATTATTTATTCGGTGAAAATAAAGCGTTTAGAAAAAACACGCCGTTATTCCGATAAAAAATGAACAGCTCATTTCGCATACCTT
>JAYVPO010000196.1:0-3402 GCA_043757325.1 bacterium | reverse complement strand
TGCGCTGGCAGCTGCAGCATCTTGCGCCTGATCACTCGCTATCTCGCCGGGCACTGTGCCTTGTTGATTTTGGATTGCTGTTTTGCAGCTATTCAAACAAGACTGATTCGACGGACCCACATGGAGTGTATTCATTTCCATATAACCAGGGTTCATGCAATCTGGAACTTGAAAAGTTGGAGTCGTAACTTGACTTAACTGCATCGATCCATAAGAATTATTTACCCAACCCAACACGCAAAACAGCAAAAGCCACCGCTTCTGTAGCGCGACTCTTCTCGAAAATTTTGTTCTGGCCGGAATGAACATCCCCATGCCCCCAAATAATATTGTACCATATTTATCGGCTATTTGCGCTGAGGGCTTTAGGCCGCTATCTATTTAAAATTACTACCTTATTTTGACCAAAACCGAGCCACCCAAGCCTTTGATTTTCCAAGGAATTCTTAGCGAACCCAAGCCAGAACTTCCCAGCCTAGCACACAGCCCAATGCCAACAAGATCATCCCCGACACCAAAGAAACCCAGCGCATCGCTTTTGCGTTCTTTATAAAGCAACCTAAATGCACAGCAGAAAAGGCTAGGGAGAAAAACCAAATCACCGAAGCAGTGCCCGCTCCAAGGCCAAAAAAAGCTCGCTCCCCAGCAGAAGGAAATTTCGCTGAATAACCCCCAATTAGTACCACCGTATCCAAATACACATGTGGATTTAAGAGACTAAAACCCAAGGCCGCAAGCAGTGTTTTTTTGAAATCCTTACCGGATTCGGTCGAGATTAAATTATCATAATTTATTTTAAAAAACTCTCGCGCCTTTCTCACCCCGTGATAAAAAAGAAAAACCACACCCAGAGCGCCAAAAGCCACTTTCAGCCATGGCGCCATAATAAAGAGAGTGGCCGCTCCCAATACCCCTAAAAAAACTAAAATCAGATCACAAATGGCACAAACCAATGCCACCCAATAGGGAAATCTCTTTTTTAAACCCGCGTCTAAGACAAAAAGATTCTGCGCGCCAAGCGCCAAGATCAAAGATGCCTGCAAAATAAATCCCTGAAATACTATCGCCAACATTTGTTTCTGTTCATTTTCTATGCCCAATATTTATCCTATGATAGCGTTTCTTATGGCAGAAAGTGACCCTAAAATTTCAGAAACGTTTTGCGTTCTACCCTGGACCCATCTCTTCGTAGGAAACATGGGCGATTTTTCTTCTTGCTGCCTGAGTTATTCCGAAAACGATCCTTTTAAAAACTCTGAAAACAAGGCTATTCATTTTCAGCACAAAAATAGCATCAGCGAAGCCTGGAACTCCTCGACAATAAAAAAAATTCGCCAGGAAATGCTGCGCGGAGAAAAGCCAGCGGCCTGCAAGGGCTGCTTTCAAAGAGAAGCAAGCGGCTTTCCTAGCGTGCGCCAAAGTAAAAATTCTCGTAGAAAAAAATTGTTCCCCGCGCTCCTAGAGCAGGCGTCACCCGATGGCAGCGCCCCGATGAAATTACTCTCTGTAGATATCCGTTTAGGAAACGACTGCAATCTAAAATGCCGAATGTGCTATCCAAAAGCTTCCCTGCCAATGGCTATAGAATGGAAAAAATTGGGATGGATTCATCAAAAAGATTTTAATGAAGTAGAAGATTTGTCTTGGTACAAACATGATGAAAACTGGAATGAAATTTTCGAGGCGCCTCTGCTCGATACCATCGAATTCGCTGGTGGCGAGCCCCTACAGAATCCAAAATTTCTTTGGGCATTGGATCAGCTAATTGCCTCGGGTCGAGCCAAACAGTTAAAACTAGCGCTTACGTCCAACTTAACTTTTCTTAGCGATGAATTACTAAAAAAGTTTTCGGAGTTTAAGTCCATGCGTGGCCTCATCAGCATAGACGGCACGAAGGAAGTAAATTCCTATATTCGGTTTCCGTCGAGCTGGCAGAAGTTTGAAAGTAACTTAAAAAATCTGAATGAGGCGTGCCTAGGCCGGGATTGGGAATTTCGCTTCCACACCACAGTGCAAGCCTATAATATCGAAAACTTAAAGGATTTGATCTTATATTCTCTTTCTTATCCAAATTTCAAAAGTATTGAATTTAGTTTTTTATCTACTCCCAATTATTTTTCAGCCCTAGTGCTCCCCAGAGAATATCTTTCGAAAATAGCAATAGACCTCACGAAGCTGCGGGATTCCCTCTCGAATTCCAAAATGGAAAGCAAAGAGTTAATATTGCTGCAAACTAAAATCGAAGAAGTGATTCAATTTCTTCAGTCCGAGCCGCAAGATGAAAACTTCGAGGAATTCATTTCCCGAACAAGTAAAATCGATTCTATTAGAGGTCAAGAAATTGGAATTGCAATTCCTGGTCTCGCAGAATTCTTCCGTCAAAAATCAAAAATCGCAACTCAAGCTTAGTTTTAATTTTTACCAAGTCCACGCAAGGCATCCATCACTACTCGATGTGAAAGTGGGCGATCTTTTAAAGGCAGATATATTAAACAGATATCATTTTTAACGGCGGCCTTTTTACCTTCGAACACATGTAGTTCCGTGCCCTCTTTTTTAAGTTTATCAATTTTATGCTTTGGAAGAACGCCCAGAACCAAACCCGAGAGAATGAATTTCGAAATCCCTTGCACATCGAAAATAATGGCGCGCACTCGAATATCGATATTGTGGCGTAGGAGATGATGCCGAAACCAAGACCGTAAAATAGGCTCGCCCATTTGGTAGTCCACATAGTGAAATTGAGAAAAGTAGCTAGTCGTATATTTTGTGGGTCCAAATTTTTTCACATAATTCTTGGTGCCACATAAAAGCAGCTCCTCACTAGTGATGGTCTCCACTTTAATCGAAGGATCCACGTCGAAGCGGTCGATCAAAGCAAAGTCTAATTCCCCGCGCAGAACCATGCCGCTTAGAGTAGTGGCAAAATCCAGGGTTATTAAATAGTCTAGTTCGGGAAATTTCTCTCCCACAACGGAGAGCTGGGGTATCACTACGTTATTCCCATACTCAATGGGCAAACCAATCCGCACTGTACCGCGCGGCACTTCAGCTTGGCTCCTCACTTCAATCAAGGCGCTTTCAATTTCGAGCACACCTTTTTTGCCGCGCCTATAGAGCTCGGTCGCTTTAGCGGTCGGAAATAGCTTCTTATTCACCCGCTCAAAAAGATCGAAACCCAGATCCTCTTCAAGAGCTTTGATGTGCTGGCTCACTCCACTTTGCGTGAGGTGCAGAGAAGTGGCCGCCAAAGTCATGCTGCGGGCCTCGAATACGGTTAAAAACACCCGGAATGTATTTAAATTCATTCCAGAGAAACTATCATTTCGTGCCCTAGATGCATAAGTTTTTTTAATGCATTTGATTAATTTCAAATAATTTTTTATTTTGAGATGTTTCCCG
>JAYVPO010000195.1:0-3406 GCA_043757325.1 bacterium | reverse complement strand
ATGACATAAAAGTTCCTACCGACGGAACCAAGTTGTCTAACGATGACGCCGTTCAAGAAATTCTTCGGCGTCAACAAGGATTGCAAAATCAAATTAGTGGCGTCATGATCAACGGATTTATGTTCTACAGTGGCGGATATGATAGCAATGCAGACGGTGCCGGCGCCCAATTTAAAACCACATGCGGAATCATGATTGACGGTCAAAATGGATGTTTTCGAGCTGGTGAAAGTAATAGTATCTCTGACAATGGAATGGGCCAAATCCCTCCAAGTGTCAATGCGCGTCTGAACGATCTTATTTTAGAAGAATACAAAGTTATCCTAAGCTCGCTACAGTCTGGGGCTAACGACGCAGGAAGTTACGCCAAGATTGAAGTTCGAACTTCTGCGACGGTTTCTGGAGTCATTGCACGTAAACAGGTCAATAAAACGAATTGTCTTGCAGTGCAAGGAGTCGACAACAGTGCAGCAAAATCAGACTTTCAATTTTACGACTGTGGTGATTCTTATTATGGACGCGCCACTCGTAACGGTAATTTAGTCGCACTGCGAGAGTTCTGGGGTATTGAAAAAAGTTGATGAACAGGCAAACTGTAAACTTCCTTTCTCCCTGCTAAAAATCACCTAAAAATAGCGCATGCCCCTATCACCGGGCCGCGCTCATCTAATTTCGCAATATTCAAATGATCAACTTCCATACAATTTCAACCATTGAAAAATCCAAGACTTTATTCCTGAAATTATAAATTCCTCAAGTTTCAAAGTTCTTGGACCGAAGCCCTTTGTAGCTGATTTATCAGTGACCATCAGATTTCGCACGGATTAAACTTAGAGGAATAAATAGCCATGAAAACCTTATTCGCAATCTTTAGTTTTTTCATTAGCGTGAGTGCCAACGCGCAGCACGTAGACCTTATAGGCGGAAACGAAGCAAGCCGAGTCGATTTCCCAGCGTCTGTGTCCGCGCAGTTTCCCGTTCCTGGCGGCTACGGCGCGTGTACCGCAACGATTGTCGGACCACAGGCGTTACTTCTTGCAGCGCACTGTATTTCTGACAATCCTAAAGGATCTTTTACCCTTGGAGCAAATCGCTACAATATTTCATGTTCGGCAACCACAAGATATCAAAAAGGGACTGATCACGATCTAGCGCTTTGTAAAATCGATAAAGCGGTAACTGGGGTTACTTTTGAGACAGTGAATATTGATCAGAATTTAGTGAAGGTTGGAGATGTCGTGCAGCTAACCGGTTATGGATGTATTACTCCAAATCGAAACGGCTCCGGGTCCGGAGGTAATGACGGAATCTACCGCATCGGCGAGGCGACTGTTCAGACTTTGCCGGACAGTAAATATTCTTATGACTTCGAAACGCTTGGTAAGTCCGCTTTGTGTCAAGGAGACTCGGGTGGCCCAGCTTTTAAATACCTTGACCAGAATAAAAAATTTCGGGTAGTGATCTCAGCTAACTCTAAAGGAAATATTGTGGATACAAGTTATCTCGCCTCAACTTCAACCCCTGCAAGCCTTGAATTCTTTAAAACTTGGTCTGCTTCAAACGGCGTGAAAATATGTGGAGTCGACTCCAGTGCAACTGGATGCCGAAGCGTTGCCGATACAGTCCCGCAAGATCCAGTTACTCCTACGAATCCTATATGTGACAAAACAGTAACGTCCAACGCAACTTCTGTTTACCTTGCTTGCATCGGTGGCACTTCGACAGACGTAGTTGCGTGCGATCGCGCTCTAGACACACTGGAAGAATGCCGCGCTTCGAAATGATTTAAATATAAAAGGAAACAAATGAAAATCCGAATATTCATCTTTACATTTATAATTGCAGGGTGCGGAAAGTTAACAAGCCAAAGAAGTACAACGGCGCTTAACAATTCTAAAAATGACGGTTCTCAAAATAATGCTGTAGCGCAAAGTCCAGTAGCACCAAACACGGCGACACTTAAACTCACTGACTCTCAAAACATTTCAGTTTACGATTCCAAAGGTGGCAAAAAACAATTAGGCGATCTGGCGAAAGCTAACAAAGTTCTGCTTATTGCATTCAGGTCTCATGACTGGCTAGCGCTTTTAAGTCAGGCGCCAAAAAATTGCACGGTAATCCCTTTAGTGCCAAGAGAATCTGCAAGACTGTTCTCGCAAGATGAGTTGACATCGAACGCCATTTATAAAACAAACACGGTTCCCCACATGGTTTTAAAACGTTTTAATTTCGATGCGACTGAAGCGGGGATTTTACTTAGCAGTGACGGCAAAATTTTAAGTTCTGTTACGAAGTCACAAGATCTCGTAATGCTATTTGACACTTGTACCAAAACTTAAAATGAACAATAAGTTATTTCAATCGTAAGCAGGCAAATCACCATCTCTGAAAGAAGAACATTGGTCCTGTGGTTCTTGCAACTCTGCGGGAGCAGGTGTTAAGATGGGTCTGTAGCAACTTTGAACCACGGAAGATTTCCAAGCAATTTATGCTCAGTTCTCCCAAGGTTCTTGTTGGATGTTTGATTTAAAACCGCCGGGAACACGAGTATGTTCATAAAAATCGTTTTTTAAATCGATCGTAAAAACAATATTTGAGTGGTGAGGCATTTACCGCAAATAATTGAACTGTTCGCAAATATATTTATCCATCGAGAATTTTTTTATGCATGTGTCTTTTGAAAATAATTTAACACCGCCCTCCGTAGACCCTGTATGTAAAATGACCGTGAGTGAGAAGTCTGCGAAAGCAAGTTTTGTGTACCGCAACGACAAGTATTTGTTTTGCAATGTAAAATGTTTTGAAAAGTTTAAGGCCGACCCAGAAAAGTACGTTGAACAGCCACTGGCGCCAATTCACGATCACCGCAGAAGTAATCCTGGCGTACAAAACTCTGGAGAATTATACACGTGCCCAATGCATCCCGCAGTAGTCCAGAAAGGCCCAGGGTCTTGTCCCATCTGCGGTATGTCCCTTGATCCAGTGGATATGGGCCTAACGTCGGATGATGATCACGAGCTTAAAAGTATGTCTCAGAGGTTTTGGATCAGCGCAATATTAACTTTACCAGTTTTTATTCTTGCAATGTTCGGGATGAACGAAGGTTTTGCGTCCTTGGTAGACGAAAAGACCTCGGGTTGGATTCAGCTGACCCTTTCAACTCCAGTTGTTATTTGGGGAGGCAAACCGTTTTTTCAACGTGGTTGGCAGTCACTTATAAGTCGCAACCTTAATATGTTTACTTTGATCGCCATCGGCGTAAGTGCAGCTTATGTTTTTAGTTTAGCAAACTTATTTTTTCCTGGTCTTTTCTTGGTGAAACATCACGGTAATAATCTTTACTTAGAATCGGCAGCAGTAATTGTTACCCTCGTGCTTCTTGGTCAGATTCTAGAACTAAAAGCCC
>JAYVPO010000194.1:0-3408 GCA_043757325.1 bacterium | reverse complement strand
AGAGAAAAACCCTCCCCTTAGTTGATTTAAGACATTAATCAAGGATGGGTTTTTCTTTAACAGTTTTCAAGGGTTATGCTTAAGCTAGTGCCATTGGATCCTGGAAGTACAAAAGCCATTTTGTTTTTGTACTCTTCGATTAGTGAATGCACCTCATCTAATAGTTCAGGGATTTTTTGTACCTCGTCGACAGACTTATTTTTATTAAATGAATTTTATAAGTTAAGGCTTCGAGAAATCATAAGCTAGATTTATCCACTAAATGTCACTTAATAAGTAGATCATTACAATGAATATTAAGTTTAAATGGCGGTGGAGCGATAGTATTGCCGGGTGTTTTTGGAATTCAGAATTATCTTCATATCAGAGTTGAATAATGCTTCTTGCAAATTTATTCTTTACACATAGAAAGTTGATTAGCGTTTAGTTAAACTTTATGCTAATTAAGTTTCATGATAGCAAGAAATTGGTGGGTCCAAAAGATCACAGCGCTTTTAGCAGAATGCAGAATCCTCTGGATTGCCGGAGTTAGGCGAGTTGGAAAAACAACATTAAGCCGCGAAATTACATAAGCGCTCTATTTTGATTGCGAACTGCCCTCTGTGAGGCAGCTCTTGGATGATCCCGAATTTTTTCTGGAAGCAGCACGAAGACAAGCTTGTGATCTTAGACGAAATCCATCGCCTCACCGATCCGTCTTCTGTTCTTAAAATTGCGGTCGATCATTTTCCGAAATTGAAAGTTATTGCCACAGGATCATCGACTTTAACCGCAAAAAAAAATTCCAAGACACTTTAATGGATTGGAAACGCAATATTTGGCTTCAACCTCTTCTTCTAAGTGAAATCAATCGAACCTCCGAAAAAAGCCTTCATGATCTTGACCGCAGGCTTCTTCACGGAGGGCTGCCAGGAAGTTTCTTAGGGAATAAGCCCGATGATGTTTTTTTTTCGGAATGGCTTGATTCATTTTGGGCCAAAGACGTGCAGGAGCTTTTCACCGTCGAACGTAAAACGAGTTTTTTAAAACTCGCAGAACTAGTCCTCCGTCAAAGTGGAGAGCTTTTTGCTGCATCAAGCTTCAGTGCTCCGTGTAAAATTTTTCGCCAAACCGTGATTAATTACCTAGAGATCCTCAATACCACGCTATTTGTTTTCATCCTTAGGCCTTTCAAGCGTGGACGAGCAAATGATATTATCCGTATGCCAAAGTTATATGCATTCGATACGGGCTTTATTTGTTATGCGCGCGGATGGAATTCACTGCGGCCCGAAGACGCAGGTCAACTTTTAGAGCACCTTGTATTGAATGAACTTGTGGCGCGGATTGACCGAAGTTACATTTATTTTTGGCGAGATAAGCAGAAGCATGAGATAGATTTTGTATTTAAAACAGGCCGTGGGTCCGTCGTTCATACCATAGAATGTAAAAGCAAAGCTGAGGAGTTCGGTCCTTCATCTTTAAAAATATTTCGCGAGCATTCACCAGAAGGAAAAAACTTTGTGGTGGCAAAAAATATTACTCAGACCCACGTGAAGCGTTTCAACAATCTTGTGGTAAACATGGTATCAGTGTGGGATTTTGGTGATTTGCTAGACGATATATGCGATTTAAGCCAAGGAGCACCGACCGATACGCAGCAAAAATCGTAAAACTTATACCTCATTCCTACCGTCACTATATCTTCAGTACTCGAAACCTATGCCCACACCTGCAAAGCCTGTTTCGATTTTTAGAGCCTGGTTAAAACCAGCATCTGATCTCTCGGCGACTCCGCGATTATAAATATAAAAAACACCTGCGGTCATTTTCTCATAAAAAGGTTTTGCGTCCTGCCCAGCCCCGAAGCGGTAAACCCCTTCTAGTCCTAGCTCCGCTGTTTTAAACTTCTGGTTTGCCTTAAAAGCAAAATCATAATTTATCCACATGCGGCAAAAAGTATCAGAAAAATTCAGTTCTGCGTCTAACCCACTTCCTACGCTTATAAGGTTTGAAAAATCGAATTCGTAAAAAGACACCGTGCCATCATCTTGTTGAGGTAAATATTTTGCTGCTTTTAGCGTGTAAATTCCAAGCGCAGGAATGATATTAAACGATAAATTCGTCGTGATTTCGTAAAGTTTATAACTTAGATTTAAAGTGGTTTTTTGCGAAGAAAAATAACTATTATTGCCGTCTGTCTCGAAGCTTGTCTTTAGAATATTCTGGTGATTAGCCCGAAACTCAAAATCATCTGACAACTTTTTATGCCCTGTAAAACTTAAAGCCTTGGCGTTGTTGACGACTTCATTGCCTGTTAATGACTGAATTCCGAAACGCAGATCTAGATATGAAGAATACATTACGTTTACTTGCTTTTTATTTGCCTCAATTATCTTTTGCAGTTCGGCTGTAACCTTTGACTTCAATGTGCCAGGTCCCTTTCCGAAGTGAAACATTATGTAGGCATCTGAACTTGTTTTTTCCGTAAATCCAGTTCTATCGATAAGCCATTTTTCTTCAGGATTATTCGAGGATGCTTTTGGTGCTTTTGCTATTCCTAGCAGGGATGTTTCCCAGATTGAATTTTTCAGCTTCATGTCGTAGAACGGTAAAGATAATATTTCCAAGTTCAAATTGTTGTCTAAATCTTTAACCGCATAATCTTGCATTTTTGCAAATGCAGAGCTTTCAATCATACCCGCTGCCGGAAGCTGTTCTAAAAGTCCAAGTGCACCACGGCTTACGAAATCTTGTCTTGGAAATAATTCAAGCAGTGCCAATGCAGGAAAATTTACAATATTTAGTAAAATTTCTGATGTAAGGTTTATTTCCTCAGAGCGGCAAGTTAACAAAAGTTTAAGACTTTCGTCTTCAATTCTTACCGTCATAAGCCACGGAGATTTCATCTCTTCACCAAAAATAATCGTACCGTCTAAGCGACAATTAAAAGATGAAAAAAGTCCTACGCCGAAAGGACCAGACCCAACTTTTATTTTCTCAAATAAATTTCCACAGGCTTTTCTCCAGATTTCTTGCAGTTCTTGATCCGCGATATTTTTGACGATTAAACTCGCACTTCTTGTTTCTAAATTTATTTGTATCGAAGATGGCGCAGAAAAAGGATGTGCGAAGAGTTTTACTTCGGCACATAAAATCAATCCGACCATGAAGTTAAGAGTATTCAGAAATAACCGATCCGTTTAATTGTAGAATATTCGGCAATTATACTAAAATCCTTAGTGTTTATTTAGAAATTTGTTTCTGTAACAGGCAGTAAAATTTGACAATTTTCAATTGGAATGAATTTCTACTCATATTTTTGGCGGCTTAGGGTCCGCGCATAAATAAGTGTAACAACTTGCATTTACTTCGGTTACTCTGTAGTGAGTGAACCAAGACAAAAAAACGATTCAAAATAAGTACAAA
>JAYVPO010000193.1:0-12894 GCA_043757325.1 bacterium | reverse complement strand
CAAGCACGTCTGCGGCAATGGTACTGCACTCTAAAGTGTGGGAGAGTAGCTCGACGCAGCCTTATTTAACAAAAAACCTGTTAATCACAAATGTGATTAACAGGTTTTTTAATTCTCAATATTTATCTAACTAGCTAAGCTTTGAATTGTTGCGCTGATAATTTCAACTTTCCGATCATCGGCAGTTTCCCAGGGGATAATAAAGTCAGCATTATTTTTCGAAGGTTCGACGAATAAATCGTGCATGGGTTGCACCGTTTTTAAATACTGTTTAATAACACTGTCTTGAGTCCGTCCGCGTTCTTCGCAATCTCTTTTCAATCTCCGAATAAAACGAACATCAGAAGGAACATCAATAAAAATCCCGAAATTTAAAATATTTCGAATTTTGGGATCAAACAATGTGAAAATCCCATCAACGATAATAATCCGGTGAGGCAGAATTTCTGAAACCACCGAGCTTCGTGTATGAGATGCAAATTCGTAGTTTGGTCGTTTAATAATAATACCACTCTTTAAATCATTCAGGTGCTTGGCGACCAGATCAAGTTCTATGGAATCCGGGTGATCAAAATTGACCTGCTCGCGCTCCGCCTGCGAAAATGACGCCAAATCTCGATAATAGTGATCGAGCTGAAAGAGTAACGTAGACTCAGATTTTAAATTTTGATTTAGATGCGCAATAATTTTTTTTGAAATTGTAGTCTTTCCAGAACCTGAGCCCCCGGCAATTCCAACAACTAACGAATTCATATTTTTTTTCCTCAAAGCTCTATAGTTAGATTGATACCATTTTTTTGAGCAATTTCTAACGCCTCGCGGGCAGGATCTAACGCAAAATTCCGCTCGAAAAAAAACGGATGTGGAACAATGCAGTCACAATTACTAGAACGTACGGCTTTCCCACTGTGCCAAGCATATAAAATATCCAAATCAATTGCGCGGTCTCCCCATCTTTTAAGACGTTTCCGGCCAATTTTTGCCTCAATCTCTAAAAGTTTCAAAATTAACTCTAAAGGCAGAAGTTGCGTGTCTATTAAAACTACAGAATTTACAAAATTGCCCGCGGCTATTCCACCGATGGGGTCATTAAACATCAATTCTGAAGTCGAGACTAAATTAAATTGACGCGTCAATTCTTGCGTAGCAGTCCGGATATGATCTATCTTGGGATCAATGTTGGATCCTAAGCCAACCAAGTAAAAATAATTTTCGATCTGTTCGGTCATAAATGACAAAAGGGCCTATGTTTTTAATTACACTTGGTGAACCTCAAAGTATTAACATTGAATGCTTGCAAAAGATACTTTTGTCTGAGCCGGAAATTGCTTTTTTCACTTTGCTTATAGGCTCAAACCGCATTTTCGAACAGCAAGCATCAGAAGCTTTGAGAAAAAAAGTCACTGAGATTACGTTTGATCAAATTAGTTACAAACTTTCTTGTCCTGGGCTTTATTTTCTCGACTGTCAAACCTTCGAACCTGAAAAAATCAGCGCCGAGGCATTATTTATGTCCAAAAAAATTCTAGAGAAATTTCCGAATCAAAGAGCTGCAATATTGACAGCACCCGTTGATAAAATGAATTTACACAAAGCCGATTTTAAATTTCCTGGACAGACAGAATTTTTTGAAAATATTGTAAAAGTTCCAACCCTTATGTGTTTGGCGGGAGCCAAATTGAGAGTCGGATTAGTGACAAATCATTTAGCGTTAAAGGATGTTTCTGCCAATCTTTCAGAAGAATTAGTCTATCAAAAGTTGCAGACACTAAATAAAGGCCTAAAAGAAAATTTTAAAATTAAAAATCCGCGAATTTTTGTTGCAGCGCTAAATCCTCATGCTAGTGACAACGGTCTATTTGGGGATGAAGAACAGAAAATTTTGATTCCTGCAATTCAGCGTGCTCAGCGTGCTCACATCCAAGCTGATGGTCCGCTGCCAGCAGATACGGTTTTTTATCGTGCTTTTATTGGCGAGGCGGATGCGGTTTTAGCAATGTATCACGACCAAGGTTTAGGTCCGTTAAAGCTTGTGCATTTTGATACGGCCATTAACATTACCATGGGGTTGCCATTTCTTCGGATTTCGCCCGATCACGGACCTGCCAAGGATATTGCTGGGCAAAATAAAGCTAATATAAAAAGTTTTGAGCAGTGCTTTAAAACCGTGCAAAATTACTTAAACAGCAAATAGATATTAGTTATAAAATAGGGTCAAAAATGGAAAATAATGTTCTAGATTTTTCTAAAATACGAGTCCGCGGCGCATCAGAACACAATCTAAAAAATATCGATATTGATATTGAGCGCGGTTTAGTCACAGTCATCACTGGGGTTAGTGGATCTGGTAAAAGCTCCCTGGCTTTCGATACGATTTTAGCCGAATGCCAACGGCGTTTTTTTCACACTTTGTCGCAATATACCAGGCAGTTTCTAGATATTTCGTCGCGGCCCAATGTGCGCTCAATTTCAGGTCTCTCGCCAGCTATAGCCCTTGCGCAAAGAGAAACCCAGCCATCACTTAGAGCAACCGTTGGAACACTTTCTGATATTAGTGAGATGCTTGGAATTATTTTTGCAAACCATGGTGAAAAAACCTGCCCAAAGCATGGTCTGCCGACCACGCCCGCCTCGTTAGCCGACATCGTAAAACACATAAAACAAAGCGCAAAAGGTCGAACCATTGCACTAACCGTAAATGTTGCCCATGAAAAAAAAGGAGTATTCAAATCCCAACTCACAAAATTTCGCGATAAAAAATTTACCAAAGCCTACATCGATGGAAGTGTTGTAAGTCTCGAAAAAATTCCTAATCTTGAGCGCGAAGAAAAGCACATCATCAAAGTCATTGTAGATCAAATTAAAATCAAAGATCAGCCCAGCGAGAGACTCACACGAAGCATTGAAATCTGCCTCAAAGAAGGTGGAGGCTATGGGGAATGGTATTTTTGCGAAGATGAGGCCTTGGAGATTAAAACGCAGCATGTTTTTTCGACGGCTGAAGGCTGTCCCACTTGTGGATTGAGCTGGCCCAAACTCGATACAAGATTTTTTAATGCAAATAGTTTAGGGCGCTGTGAAACATGTGAAGGCTACGGAGTTATCGCAGAATTTGATGAAGATGAAGAAGCGGTAACCGCCGTTGAAAACTGCGCGCTGTGCTGGGGAACGGGAATCAAACCAGATGTGGCAGCTATTCGTTTTGACAATAAAAGTCTTCATGATTTCGCGTTAGCACCTATTTCAGAAATCAAAAAATGGTTTATAAAAATTGAAAATACTCAGCCATCCTATGTTCGAGTTCGTGATCAAATTTTAGTAAAATTAAATGGAATTGAATCAATCGGTTTGGATTATTTAAATTTGTCGCGGCGCGTGCGAACACTTTCGGGAGGTGAACAGCAAAGATTGAAGTTGGCTGGAATTCTTGCAGAAAATTTATGTGGTGTTTTATATGTGCTAGACGAACCAAGTCAAGGACTTCATCCAACGGAAATTAGCCTGCTTTGGGAAAATATTAATAGACTAAAATCAGCGGGAAATACGCTTGTAATCGTGGATCACGATGAAGAATTAATGCGACGCGCCGACTGGATTATTGATCTTGGTCCAGGCGGGGGAAGCGAAGGTGGTCAAATTTTGGCGAAATTTAGGCCTGATCAGGCATTGGATTTTAAAAATATTTCAAGTACCGCAGCGTCACTTTCTGAAGTTCGTCCATCGTTAAGAAAAACTTTATCTAAAACATCTTCATTTATCAAAATAATTAAGCCGACTTTGCACAATCTTAAAATGAAACAGGTCGAATTTCCGCTCGGAAGCACAAGTCTTGTCACGGGTATTTCCGGCGCCGGGAAAAGCAGCCTTGTATTGCAGGTTCTGTTTGATAATGTGGTGGAATTTTTTAAACAAGGCGTAAAAACCCAGTTTAAAAATTGCGAAAAAATCACTGGAATTGAAACTTTTGAAAATTGCTCATTAATTGATCGTCGTCCAATCGCAAAAAGTTCTATTAGCACACCGGCTACATACCTAGATTTAATGAGCGAAATAAAAGAACTCTACGCATCGCTTCCGGAGTCAAAAATTGCGGGATTGACAGCCAGATCTTTTTCTACAAATGCAGAGGGCGGGAGGTGCCCTGAGTGTAAAGGTAAAGGCGAGATTCAACTTCATATGCGGTTTTTAGCCGACGCGCGTGTACGCTGTTCCTCATGTCACGGGCAACGTTTTCGACCACTTATCCTAGATGTGAAGTTTCAAGGGTTGAGCATTAACGATATTTTTAATTTAACTCTGGCGCAGACAGCCGAGTGTTTTAAGTATCACCGGAAAATCTCTCACCGCCTATCTCCAGCCTTGAGTCTTGGATTGGGGTACTTAAAAACGGGTCAACCAAGTTCAAGTTTGTCGGGCGGAGAGTCTCAGCGACTGAAATTGGTACCTTTTTTTCAGAAAAAATTTAGCGCCAAACATTTAGTGATTATCGATGAACCGACGGTAGGATTGCATTCTAGTGATATTGAAAAATTAAAGTTAAGTTTAAAGCTACTCACCGATAACGGCGCGACATTAATTATAGTCGATAATAATGTAGATTTGCTGGAAATAAGTGACTGGCATGTGCATATTGGCCCGCAGTCGGCAAACTTGGGCGGGGAACTGGTTTACCAAGGCCTTCCGGAAAATAAATATCTCGATGTTAATTTACCGGGTTTTTAATTTCGTTTTTAGCCTTCGTCCAATAAAGTTTTAACGGATTGCTCTAGAATTTCGAAATCAGTCGGTTTTTCTGAGTCTAAAGCTTTCCGAACCCAGCCTTTCTTGTCGACCACAAGCATTTTATTGCTATGCATATCTGGTTTTTCGCCTGCGGGAAGACGCAAAGAAGTTTTGGCAGCAGCATAGATGGCATTTATTTCCCCAGTTAGAAAAAACCAGCGGTTTGGGTCGTAATGAAATTTATTGCCATAAGTATTTAAAACTTCGGGGGTATCAAAATCGGGATCTAGCGAAATAGAAACGAGACGAAAAAAAGCTGTCTGAGGGATTTTGTCTTGAATGGCTTTTAATCTACCACTCGTAATGGGACAAGGACCTGTGCATTGCGTAAACATAAAATTTCCAACCCAAACTTTGTCTTTTAAAACAGCAGAATCAAATTTTTGACCTTTGGAATCTATTAACTGAAATGAAGAAATTTCCCAAAGCTTATCTAGTCGGTCATGTTTCTGTGACGAGCTGGTATCAAGCCTGGTAAAGGCATAATCATTGGAAAAGTACACGGCTGCAACTAAGCATACTGCTGCAATTGTGTAGCGTAAAAAAATGTCTCGCATAGTCGTTGCTCCGTAAATTTATTTCGCAAATATTTCAAGCAAAAAAGTTGCTATTGCTGAAAGACATATGTTACTTTAGTTAATATGAAAACACTGCTGGTTTACACGCAGCGACTGTTAAAAAAATGGATTTATCGGGGATTTTAGACCTTGAAAAAATTTTCTAAATTTCTATTATTTATTGCACTGCTTGTGTCGACTAAATTTTCGATTGCCAGTGCGACGGAGCGCGGCGAAGCCGTTTTTAAGAATTGCGCAAAATGTCATGGTGAAGCCGGGCAAGGTAACAAAGAACTTGCAGCGCCATCGATTGCCGGTTTGCCTGAGTGGTATGTAAATGCACAGCTGCACAAATTTAGATACGGGGTCCGCGGTTTACATCCAAAAGATCTAGGTGGTTTACGCATGCGGCCTATGGCACGAGTGTTAAATGGTGACTCAGATCTTGATGTTGTGGCTAAATATGTGGCAAAAATGCCTCGGCCAGAATCACTTCAGACCATTTTTGGCAATCCTGTGAAAGGTGAAGTGATATATAAAACCTGTTCGGCCTGTCACGGTCAGGACGGTTTAGGTAATGAAGCTGTAAAGGCGCCTCCTCATGTTGGAGCCAGTGATTGGTATTTATTAGTTCAGTTGCAAAATTTTAAAGCAAAAATTCGCGGTGGAAATGCGGAAAAAGATCCCAATGGTGCAATAATGGTAGGGATGGCTTCATCACTAGACGAAAATGCAATGAAAGATGTGATATCCTATATGAGTCTTTTAAAACCGAAAAAATAACGGGGATTTAGCGATGGATGAAATCACCAAAAAAAACAGCCCCGAAGATTTTGCAAAATTTGTATTTTATACGATTTTAATTGGTGTTGCTTCGTATGCGGCTGTAAGTTTTTTTTACACTGGGATTTTACCCCATTAATACTTTTGAGGAATTATGATTGAATATCTTCGCATCGCAGCATCGAGTTTTGCAACGGACGTGGATTTTCTGATTATTTTAGTAACCATCATCTCAGGATTTGGTTTGATTGTCGCCGAAGCCATTTTATTTTATTTTATTTTCCGCTACACAGCCAAAAAGCAGCCCCGAGCTTTATACATTACCGGCGATGAAAAACATCAGAAAAAATGGATTACAATTCCGCATAAAGTTGTTCTCTTAGCCGATATTGTTATTATCTTTTTTGCGGTGAAGGTTTGGTATCATATCAAACAGGAATTGCCACAAGCTGACGAAACAATTCGGATTATTGGCCAACAATGGTCTTGGCGTTTTGTTCATCCTGGGCCCGATAAAGTTTTGGGAACGGATGACGATATTGAACTAGTAGATGAACTTCACGTTCAAGTGAACAAAACTTATCATTTTAAACTTGAAACTATGGATGTTTTGCATAATTTTTCGGTGCCTGTTTTTCGTTTAAAACAAGATGCCGTGCCAGGTCGCGTCATAACGGGGTGGTTTAAACCGACCCGAACCGGTACATTCGATATTCAGTGTTCGGAAATGTGCGGAATAGGCCATGGAATTATGAACGGCCGCATTTATGTGCAATCTGAAGAAGAATACAACCTATGGTTACAAAGTAAAAAAGCCCTCGCAGGAGTTAATTGATCATGTCTGAAGCCCACCATCACGAACCCAATTTTTGGGAAAAATATATTTTTTCACTCGATCATAAAGTCATCGGGAAGCAGTATTTATTCACTGGAATCGCCATGGGTTTGATTGGCGCGTTCTTTTCCTACGTGTTTAGGATGCAGTTGGCTTTTCCCGGAAAAGAAGTTCCGCTTTTCGGACTGGTTACTTCGTCTCAATATAACGCTTTGATTACAAATCATGGCACGATCATGATTTTCTGGTTTGCGATGCCAATATTGATCGCGTTTTTTGGAAATTTTTTAATTCCTTTAATGATCGGCGCCGACGATATGGTTTTCCCGCGCATTAATCGCATGTCTTACCAAATTTTTTTACTAAGTGCCGTGGTTTTAATATCGAGTTTTTTTGTGCATGGTGGAGGTTTTGGTGGAGCTTGGACGGCTTATCCGCCGCTTTCTGCAAAATCTAATTATAATTTAACGCCGGGTGGTTCAACACTCTGGCTTGTTGCGGTAATGCTAGAGTTTGTGGCCTTTTTGATGGGCGGTATCAACTTCATCACAACGTTGATGAACTCTCGTGCCAAGGGAATGAAGTGGATTGATATACCAATTGTGTGCTGGATGATTGTCATTGCAAGCATTTTGTTTATGGCTTCCGCAGGGCCATTAATTGCTGGCGGATTTATGCTTTTGTTTGATCAAAATCTTGGTACAGGATTTTTTGATCCAGCCCGCGGCGGAGATCCGATTTTGTGGCAGCATTTATTCTGGTTTTTTGGGCACCCTGAAGTGTACGTAGTGCTTCTGCCTGCGATGGGTATCGTGGCAGAAGTGATGACCGTTTTTGCCCGCAAAAAGTTATTTGCTTACAAGACTGTGCTGTACACAACTGTGGCCACGGGAATTTTAAGCTTTTTTGTTTGGGCGCATCATCAGTTTGTTGCTGGAATCGACCCGCGTATGGCAAATATTTTCGTGGTGACAACGGTTTTAATTTCAATCCCAATTGCAGAAATGTGTTTTGTTTATATCGCTACACTTTACGGCGGTTCAATAAGATTTTCGACCGCCATGCTTTTTGCCTTGGGATTTCTCGCGGAGTTTTTAATTGGTGGTGTTACGGGACTGTATCTCGGGGCCAGTGGCGCTGATATCTATTTCCACGACACGTATTTTGTGATCGCACACTTTCATTATACTTTTGTACCAATTGCCGTCATCGCTGTTTTTGCTGGTCTTTATTATTGGTTTCCAAAAATGTTTGGACGATTTATGAATGAAACCTGGGGTAAAGTTCATTTTTGGGGCACAGTAATTCCTTTTAACGGAATTTTTCTACCACTGTTTCTAACTGGAACTGCGGGCGATCATCGCAGGATTTTTGATTATAGTAATTTCCCTGAACTCGCAATTCCTTTTCTGCAAAATGCGCGAATAATCGCAACAGTTTCGGTTGTAATTATGCTGTGTTTTCAAGTGATTTTTTTCATAAACTTTTTTTATAGCATGTATAAAGGAAAAATTGCCGGAAGAAATCCTTGGGAAGCAAACACTTTGGAATGGAATACCGCATCTCCACCGCCACATGGAAATTTTGATGTGATGCCAGATGTCTATCGAGGACCTTACGAGTATAGTGTTGAAGGACGAGAAAAAGATTTTTGGCCGCAAAACGAACCTAATTAAGTTCCATTACAGGAGAGCCTCACAGTGTATTCACAACCAATCGCAACCACTCGCAGCGTGACGGGAATTCCGACGGGACGCCTAGCCATGTGGTGGCTGATTTCTTCAGAAATAGTTATTTTTGGCGGCCTCTTGTCAGCTTATTTGATGTTTCGTTTAAAGTTTGACTATTGGTCTGAAAGTTCAGCGCATACCAATACCCTTGCTGGGTCGATCAACACATTTATTCTTTTAACGTCTAGCTTGTCTGCCGTTATTGCCCATCATTACGCAGAGAAAAAAGATGGTGTGAAAGCTTTTGCTTTTTTATGGCTAACGATTTTAGGCGGCTTTGGATTTCTTGTTGTCAAAAGTATCGAGTGGACTAATGAGATTATGCACGGCTACACCATTGGTTCGAGCTTGTTTTGGTCATTTTACTATACGGCTGCAGGCATTCATGGAGCACACGTGATTGCAGGTATGATTTGTATGGCGATTGTGTCATTTGATGCGTTGAAACAAAAAAATCTTCAAAGAGTTGAACTCGTGGGACTTTACTGGCACTTTGTCGACGTAGTATGGATTTTTTTATTCCCGCTACTTTATATTGCAAAATAATCGAAAGGATAAAATCTTCATCATGGATCATTCTGCAAAACATTCCGAAACAATTTCGCCAAATCACGGCCATGAGCACACACCTATATTTTATGTTAAAATCTGGGCGTTTTTACTAGTTTTACTTGCTGTCAGTATCATAGGACCAGAATTTGGTAACCGTACAGTAACTCTAATTACAGCTTTTGGAATTGCTGTGGTAAAGGCCCTGATTGTTGCTGGTTATTTTATGAATCTAAAAATGGAAAAGAAATTTATTACTTATTTGATGTTAACCATGCTTCTTGTGGCAGCGATGTTTTTTTTCGGGGTGTCTCCAGATGTGATGCGTGTGTCTGGCACGAGGTGGGAAAACAAAGCTGCGTTAAATTTAATTAAAGAACATGCGGAAATGAAAAAGGATCATCACGAAGAACATAAATGACAGTCTCCAATCAAACTCTTTTAGGTCGACCTAAGAATTTCGTTTCTAATCAGGTACTTGGTACGACGCTATTTATCCTGACCGAGTTGATGTTTTTTTCCGCTCTTTTAAGTGCCTACTGGGTTATGAAGTCAGGGCTTGGTCCGTGGGCTCCGCCGGATAACGTGCGGCTTCCAGTTTTTACGGCGTTATTAAATGTTGTGGTTCTTTTAACAAGCGGGTTGCTTATTTATCTTTCTAATCGGAAATTTGGCCAAGTAAGTTCGTTTTATTTTTACTCGGTCGGGACTTTACTCGGTGTTATGTTTGTGGGATTTCAGAGTTATGAATGGGTAAAACTTTTAAAACTTGGAATGAATATGCATTCAGGGCTTTTTTCGGCTTCGTTTTTTCTACTGGTAGGCGCACATGCAATACACGCCGCCGGCGCAGCTCTTGCTCTGACTATTGGACTAGGGGCTTTCTATAAAAACAAATTAAAAATAACCCAACTACGGGCTTTGAGTTTGTTCTGGTATTTTGTAGTAATTATTTGGCCTGTTCTCTATGGGACGGTTTATTTATGAGTTTTATATTTGCTATTTTACTGAATTTCTCAACTGCGTTTGCTTGTTCCGTTTGTGGAGCCGTATCAGAGCAGTCGCGCGTTGCTTACTTGAAAGCCACATTTCTTCTAAGCATTGCGCCGCTTGTTATCATTGGAGGTGTTGTTTATTACATCTATCGAGTCTATTCCAAAGAAAACCATTAATTGGTTTTTAGTCGTACCAGCTTTGCTTATTTTCGTTTTCGGGATTGTAGGCTTCTACAATTTTGTTGATGAAAAATTCAATGATAAATGGCGAAAACAATACAAAACTTTGCCAGTTGCAAAAGAATTTTCGTTACAACAGATTGAAAAAACTTCTTCGGGTTTAGAAACAACAAAAAGCTTTAAGCTATACCTTCAGGAAACACCTTTTATACTAATTCATTTTTGGGCTTCCTGGTGTATTCCTTGTACGGTGGAACTGCCACTTTATAAGGACATATCACGCAAGTTTGATCCAAGTATATTTAAGGTTGTGGGGATTTTAAGTTATGACACTTTGGCGGATGTAACAAAATCACGTCTTTTGGAAACTTTGCCGTACACACAATTATTTGACTTATATGGAACGGTCGCATTGCAGTTTAATATAAAAAGCTTGCCTGCTTCGTATTTGTTAAATTCTAAAAAGCAGATCGTCTACAGCTTAGAGGAACCGCTTAACGAAGTTCGGGTAAAAAGTTTTTACAACACGTTAGAAAAAATTCTGAAAGGCGCAAGGTCTGAACAACAAAAATCGCAATGATAAAAAATTATTTCTTGTACTAGCTTTGCTAATTCTAGCTTCTGGAATATATATGGGTTGGGTAATCTATATCGCCCCACGCAGTGTAAGCAGCTCTAAGGTAGGACTGCTTCCGAGTTTGCTGCTGGAGCTACAGTTATTTGCTAAAGATGAAAATTCGTTCGAACCTATCGATCAAATTGCAAATTCTACTTTGCAATTTAAAATAACCGCGCCGGATGAAAAAGTTTTTCGCAAGAAAGTAAACGGATATGACATTGCATTTTTTAAAGCCAAGACAAATTGTAAGAATTATGTTTTAGCACAAGGTGCTGTTGCAAAAAGACATTTGCCGAAAAAAGAAACTTTTGCATTTCAAGGAATTTACTATTTTGTGATTTCTGATCAAAAACCAACTGTGATGGCTACGAATTTTCTAAATGATTTTTTTCTTATTGTTTCTGGTGAATGTGCCAAAAAAGATTTAGCGAGTTTAGTTTTACAAAAAACAAACATCGATGAGATTTTATCGCGTCCTATTCCTTAGAAATTTCTTTAAAAAGATTAGAAATTGTTCCGATACTGAGTCCAAGTTCGTTTGCGATATAGCGGTAGTTGCGGCCTTCATTTTTGAGATTTTGTGCAGAAAGTTTATTCTCCACAGTTAGTTTGGAAGGAGCTCCGAGTACGATGCCTTTTTTGCGAGCGGCATCGAGGCCAGAGCGTACTCGCGCAACGATTGTGTCGCGTTCAATTTCGGCTATTTCTGCAAAAGCCGCAAGCATCGTGCGTCGAAACGGATTGGAGTGACCAAGATTTAAAACGGGCTGGGTTACAGAAATAAATCCGACGCCGCATTCATCCAGTTCTAAAAGGGTTCTAATCGCAACAGTAGCGTTGCGCGAGAGTCGATCAAGTCGATAAACTACAATGGTATCGAAGCTTCGGTTAATGGCCATTTTCATAAGTTGTTTGTAGGCCGGACGATCTTCGTGCTTGCCGGAGATGCCCTCGTCTTTAAATACGGTAATTTTTTTAGGTGGGACCTTTAATTCGCTCAGCCACTTTTCAATCGTCACAATTTGGCTGTCCAAATCCTGCTTGTCGGTAGAGACGCGGTAATAGATAGCAATTTTTTCGGTCATTATATGGCCTTAAATGTCTTTCTTTAGTTTATCAGAACTTCTGCGATCTAAAACATCTAGATTTATGTAAATAGCTCTGATAGAACTATTGCTCACGACGCGGGGTGGAGAAGCCTGGTATCTCGTCGGGCTCATAACCCGAAGACCGCAAGTTCAAATCTTGCCCCCGCTACCAATCTTCTCGACCATTTACACTCGGATTAAGGTATTTGTTTCGATCGAAAATACGTATTCTGTACCAACTTTTTGGCTTGCCAAGCGTGACTCCTGAAAAAGCTTATTGTAGCATCAATTCCAAGATTAATGTCGAGAATTTCAAAAACTGCTCCCGTATTCGGTGGATTGGTGAAATACGTTTGCGCCGCTGTGAAGCCCACATTACCTACAAAGACGCATCCTTCCGTGCAAACGACGTCAATCATAAGCTGGCGCAAATTAAAAAAGGTTTTAAGCTAAGGACGTATCCAGGGTAAAAAATTCTCGTATCTATGCGAGCACTGGCGGAAAAGCCGGACAACTTTTAATCGCACTCCCAAAGATATTCCGTCCATTTTGAGCATGCATTCAATACCATAACTGGGATTAATTCCGTTGACGTTGCTGAATAAAATGCATACTGATCGCCCGCAAGCCAGTCTCGCGCATTTGAATATTAAAGCGCAACAAAACGTCTTAACCCTTCAGGGCTAACGCATCTTAAACCTAATGATTTCAATAGGTTTTATGTGGCATAGTTTTGGGTTTTTAAAATGCTTTCAAGGTATTGCGTATCCATTCCC
>JAYVPO010000192.1:0-3497 GCA_043757325.1 bacterium | reverse complement strand
AAGATGGAGGCCGCGAGAATAGATTTGCAAAAATCTGACTCTCCATCCTTTGTAAGTCAATCAGAGCAAAGGTTATATGCTTAAGCTAGTGCCATTGAACGCTTACTCTGTGCAAAAAAATTTAAAACCTGCATATATTTTTAGTGGGAAAGCCCCATGGCCCTTGATTGGAGTCGATGCTCCAGATGGCGATATATATCAAGCGGAAGGTTATCGACTGCCAACGGTGGCAGAGTTCGACTACGTACTGACTCAGGGAGGAAAATTTGCGATCAGCTTTTTTCCAAGTGAAGATGAATTAGAATATTTTCGTAAATTATCGCAACTGGAAGATGGTTTTGAAGTCGGCGAGGTTTTTCCGATGAAATTTCAGAACGCAATTTTTTTTGATCTGCATGGTGGTACACAATGGACAAATGACTCGGTGCTGGATACCTCATGGGATCAAGAAGTTAGTCACTACAAAGGCGTTAAAACGATTTTTCACAATTTTTTTAACAGGTGTAGAGTTCCCGGTTTTGAGTTTCAGCATGTTACCAATCCAGAAGAAACTAATACTTCCCCCAACTTTAAGGTCTCAAATTCAAGGCGACTACGCGGCGAGCTGCTGCCTACGACGTGTGTCATTAAATTAGGTAACATGATAACAGCTTCTGTATATGAAGTTAATGATTGGCGCTATAAACATGGAATTCGCCTCGCGCGAACCTTACCCAGGCAGGGGAAATGACCCACCATAAAGCAATACGGCAAAAATGTGCCTTTTTTGTGAAGAAGGCACTTTTATTCGGTATTTTTGTATTTCTCAATCTTAATGCCCACGGCTTTGCGGGTGAAGCGTGCGAAAATGCTTTTTCTGAACAGCGCACTGAGGAATTTATATTTTATCTGGAAGCCATCTTTTCCGAAGGAAAAATGCCTTCCGAGAATTTCCAAAGTTGGGGCCATGAGCTTGTGCAAGGCAAACTGACAAACCCGCTTGCAGTTTTAACCACAGACCCAATTATTTTGCTACATGCGGAAGGATTGGAATTTTTACTCCAACAAAAATTAGACATCAATCGAATTAAAATCTGGTACCTAGAAACATCCCGCGGTTTGGACGCACGGTCAATCGCTGAAGATACTGTGTCTAAATCTATTAAAGTCCCAGCCTATGAAATGAAATTCAACCGCGTTGAACCTGGAACTTTTCGCCAAATTTCAGAATACGCTCTTTACCCAGGTAAATTTTCCATGCGGCAGGTGACTTTGACCCATCCGTTTGAATTGATGGACACGCTAGCTACTCAGTGGCAATACTTTCGTGTCACAGGCAAAAACCCCTCTTTTAATAAAGCGAATAAACATCTTAAAACTGACGGAGTAATTAAACCCGACCATCCCGTCGAGGCTGTGAGTTGGATTGACGCCGCAAAGTTTGCCAATGCATTATCGGTAATAAATCATTTACGACCGGTTTACATCTTCGACGCTAACCGACCCGACCATTTTATTGGAATCGATGCGCCAGAAAACGATATTTACAGAGCCGAAGGCTACCGCTTACCGACCAATGCGGAATTCGACTTCGTCTTAACAGAACGAGGTAAGTTTGCAGCGAGCTTTATTCCAACTGAAGATGATTTTGACTTATTCACACAAGCAGAGCGAGCTGAATTATCTGTACCTTCATTGCATGTTGGCCAGTATCTTCCTTCGCGGGTTGGATCGTCTATTTTTTATGATCTTTTAAGTTTTCCGCAAATGACCAGTGACATAAAAAATATCATTGCTGACGATATTGTTTCGTTGTGCAGCTTTGCTTGGTTTAGTCTCGCACCGATAAAATCTCGTTTTCGATGGCAGCCTAACTTTACGATTTCTGGCGTAACCGATCCGTGTTGTTCGGTCCCTTCCAATCCTGCGGTATCAAGTAAACGAATCGTTCGCAGCTGTGTTCCTCCCACTCGGGAAAGATTGAAAAAGTGCTTAATTTTTAATGGCTACAGAGACGAGTGCAAGCCTTCTCCTTACTTAGGCTTTCGATTAGCTCGAACACTGTTTCCCGGAAAAGATGTCGAGAAAAAATTTCATGAATAATGTAATAAAATTTTGCAAAATTAAATTCATCAAAAAATAAAAAAGAGGATCTATGAAAGAAAAATCAAAAACTAAAATTGTTATCGTCTTCCTATTATTTTTCTCCAATCACCAAATATTTGCAGCGAAAAAATGCAAGGATGTTTTTAGTGAAAATGCTTCGATTGCTAATACAGATGAATTTCTTCTCTATTTTGATAGTTTACTGTCTCAGAATTTAGTGAGTTTCGAAGAATTTGAACGCTGGGGTCGGTTATTAAATCAGGATAAACTAACAAACCCACTGCCACTACTTGAATTCAATCAAGCCAGATTCGTCCATGCTGAAGGTCTTGAGGGATTTTTAAATAAAAATATGGATATCAAAATCATCCAAGGTTGGTTTAAACGAAGATTCAAAACGCTAAAAAGCGCTAACAAGGAGAAATCTGTTGTCGAAAAATTGACATCCTTACCCTACTCATTGATATTTCAACCGATTCCGTCGGGAACCTTTGGTCAAATTCACGATGTTTTTTCCACAAACCAAAACGGAGTTTCCTTATCGTGCCCTCGAGTTAGGAGAGTCACACTCACGCATAGTTTTGAGTTTATGGACACTCTGGTTACACAGTTGCAATATGCTAGCCTTATGCATGAAAATCCGTCTAAACATAATCAAGGAGGTGTGATCAAAATAAAAGGAAATCGGTGTCAGTCAACTTCGACCATCCCGTCGAGTCACTCACCTGGGTCGAGGCGGCGAAGTTTGCTAATGCATACTCGATCAAAAAAAAATTAAAACCCACTTATATTTTTTCAGCAGAAGATCCGACTCAGCTGGTAGGAATTAACGCACCACAAGAAAATATTTATAAAGCTGAAGGCTTCCGCCTTGCGACAGCTGCGGAATATGATTATGTGCTGACCGCAGGTGGAGTTTATGAGGTTAGTTTTAGTCCTACCACGCAAGAAGTTGCTGAGTACTATGAACTGCAAAAGTCAGCATTGACATTTCCGGTTGGCTATTTATTTCCCCATGTGTTTTCTGGAAATACTTTCTACGATCTGTACGGCATGCAGCAGTTCACTCACGACGCCCATGATAGTGAAGGTCAAAATGACGATGAAAACAATTTCCCCATGGTGATTGATCCGTATAGAAACTTCAATGTGCAGAGGTTGGGATTTAACAATAAGCGAATTGTGCGCGGTTCAGGATATGATATTTTAAAGTGGGTTAAATCGAAAATGGAATTTGGGCGCTCTGTGCAAGAATCCCGCGACCGATTACCAACCGTTGGCGTGCGCCTGGCACGAACCATCAATCCGGGAAGTTAGGGCCCGTCACAAAATAAGTTGTGCTTCTTGCCGACAAGTTGTGTTCAGATTTGAAAGTTTTCTTGGCAAAAAATACCGGAGTTTGTCCGCGACAA
>JAYVPO010000191.1:0-3501 GCA_043757325.1 bacterium | reverse complement strand
TGTAAATGATTGAAAGAAAAAGCGCCAATAGGAGTGATGAAGTTTTTATTTTTTGCCACTGTGACACTGGTCCATTGTTCGACACGTTCTGGAATGATGCTTGTTTAATAGCTTTTTTACAACGTTCTCCTATTAGGTCAAACTCTTCGAATATAGCTTTGTGACCTCCAAGCTTTGCTCGCAGGATGAATGACATTTCTGCATTTTTTAAATCATTTATATGGGGCGAATTCGACGATAAACCGTCTTTGGTAATGAAGATAGTAACCGTACTTAAATTCATACGCCTCAAGAAATTTCCCGCGCTGAAGCTCAAAAAAAAACTTTTGAACGCAGGCTGCAGATTTTCCGGATTAGCTTCATCTAAAATTTCGCGCATGGCCGTATCAGACGGTTTCGTTTCAATCAAAAACAGTTTTTTTAAATTGACCTTCAATGCAGGCTCATGCCGAATTTCATCGAATGCAAAAAAGCGACAGCACTTTCAATGTAAACATCGCAAAAGCAGACAACAATCCAGCGACAAACGATATATATATAAAGATGCGTCGTTGATCACGAGAATCTGCCGCTGATTTAAAAACCCTGGCAATTTTTATAACCAATGTTTCTGGAGGTAAATGCTTGCGAAAAATACTGCAAACTGACTGGGGATTTATAAAACTATCGCCGGGGGACTTCTCATAGCTCTCGAAATACCTCAAAACAACAAATGATTGCTCTGAAAGCATGTCTTTACGCAAGATACATTACGAAAACTTTTTTTCTAATCCCCTGAAACCCGCGCCCGGCCTGGAAGATAATTTAGAGTGCGAGTTGCTGGTACTCCTACTAAACTTGAATACAACTAATTAAATCTGTCGCGAGTATACTGTTTGGGCCGTAAATGTGCGATGCACGAGATAATGCATCGGCTATTACTGCCGATGCACGAGTGCATTTTTCTCGCATGGTCATTTCTTGAAAAATACCGAAGCTGGCAAGGCAACCTGCAAAGACATCTCCAGAGCCAGCACGGGCTAGAGAATTGGTTCCCCCTTGGCAAATCAAAAGGTCCTGAACCCCGCTAAAGATTAGTGGCGTTGCGCTTTTATAAATCACGGAAATACCATGTCGTTGCAATCTCTCAAATATAAAAACCAAATTTTCATACGTCGGAAGCTCTAATGGTTTCTTCTGCGAAAGATGCAACCATTCTCCAGGATGCGGTGTCAAAATGAAAAATTCCGGATTCGCACGAAGATTATTCACATCCAAAATTCCATGTGTCGCAGCCGCGTCGATGATAATAAGAATATTTTTGAAGCTTAAACTTTCTAAATAGCGGATAGCCTCCTCGTTTAAAGGAGAATTTACAGTCCCTGGACCTATAACAATCGCGGTAACTTTTCTGGTCTCAACGAACAGCTTTATATTATCTATGTGCAGTTTTTCATTAGAAAAAAATGGCTCGAATGTAAGATCGATTGGAAATTTTTCTAATTTCAATTCTGAACATGGTAAAGCAACACTAGCCCAGCCTGCGCCACTCTTTAATGCTGCAGTGGAGGTCAGAATTGGCGCACCGAGTTTCCCTGAGCTGCCGCCAATCACTAATACATGTCCGCGGTCAAATTTATGTGCCGATGCAGACAATTTGGCCCAAGGATTAGACTTAGAAATTTTTTTCGGAAGAGTAAATGAAATTGTAAAACGTTGCGCTGACAGAACTTTTTCAACTGCTCGCTTATCAAAACCAACGTCAAAGACTACGACTTCTCCGCAAGCGTCCCGTGCAGGGCTTAAAACGTGGCATGGCTTTTTTTCGCCAAATGTTACTGTGAAATCAGCCTTAATGTAATTTTTCGGGAGACTAAAATCGTTATAATTTATCCCCGAAGGGACATCAATCGCTATCACGCGTTTTGCGTTATGTAAAAATTTATTTATTTCAATAAGTAAATTATTTGAACGGTGGTCTAAAAAATCTCCATCTAACATCGCGTCAATAATTATTCTATTCGCATATTCGCAAGAATTGAGAGAAAATTCTTTTGCGCAATCAATGACGACCAACGATACTCCGGCGCTCTTAATACGACGCGCTATTATTTTTCCGATCTGCCCCTTTTTGCCTGCGCCGCAAAGTATAAAAACCTCATCTTCAGTTGCAATCAGATTCAAAATAAATTCGGCGATCTTGCGACCGCCGATTTCGTCGAGTGCACAGGCCGGAAAATTAAATAAATCAATGCATTCTTGGGCAATTTTGTTTTCAACCGGGAAAGGCCAAACTTTTTGATTCCAATCTTCAAGTTTCACCGCGACTCTCCAGTCTTCCTACGAATTTTATTTAAACAATTAATACGCCTTGCATGATGTCTTTTACACACTAAGCTCATCCTCAAAATTTAACTACTAACACACTGCAAATCGATGTGCATTAATTATGCCGCGATAAAAATACAGCCGAACATTTCATTTTTTTGGGAATCCACAAGCAGAGACTTAATAAGTTAAAAGTAGAACTTCATTTCTTAATTAAAAAAAAAATGTCTGAAATCACGCAGTGATTTGGGGGAAAATTCCCCACTAGCGTCAATTCGCTCACAATTAGGTACGACAACCTTGGCATAAGAGTTGCTTTGAAAAGTTGCGAAACAGAAAAAAGGAGGAATGAGTATGAACTTACCGGAACACAAAGTTGCAACTCAAATAAGCTGTAGCAAAACATTAAGAGACGAAAGATCGCGATTCGGAGCATTGATAACTTAATTTTTATTTTTAAAGGAAAATACATGTCAAAAACTTTTTCTCGTCGGGGATCGTCCGTGGTGGTGGCTATTAAATTTAATGACCATGCCCCAACCCTTATTAAATGGGGGCTAAGCATTGCGCGCCGTATGGGACTTCCCCTTGTCCTTGTAAATGTAACTGAACATCATGCACTCTATTTCGTACCCTATAGCTTGCCGATTCTTGACACTCTGGTCAGTTCAGTGGAAGCCGAGAATCAGCTTATCGCCGAAAGCCAACTTGAAAACATGGCTGAGAAATACCTAGCTGGTTATGAACATAAAATTTATGCGCGTTCTGGTTACGCTGCAAAGGAGATTCTTGAGCAGGCGGCGTATTCACGCGCGAGCCTCATTATTGTTGGCGCTGCAGCGGCCAGCCATCACTTTGTCCCAAAAGGTTTTTCAACAAGTTTGACTCTTCTCGCCGAGTCGCCTGTACCTGTCCTTGTCATTTCAGCCGCCATTGAAACTGTAATGAGTTCGGAACGTTGCATCGTTGCTTTCGCAGATGATTTGAGTCCACAGACTGAATCTATGGCTCGCGCAGCATTAAAGTTTTCCGCGTCGCTGGGAGGCGTTGATTTTCACCACGTTCACGTCAACGCTTTGACCGAAGAAGTCTTAGATGCTGTCATGAGAGATGTCAATAAAGAAAAATATCTTCCTAAGCCGTATTCAATCCAGAACACAGTTTGTCTACTATTGTCTAATTCTTGACTAAAAA
>JAYVPO010000190.1:0-3545 GCA_043757325.1 bacterium | reverse complement strand
AAACTTCGGCCGCGGTAATTCTGATATCGGCGTTTAGTTTATCTTAGAAAATTAGGTTATTGATTATGGGTCATCACAACATCGAGAAAAAGCTAGTTAGCTCTTCTCAGGTTGTGATGACCGAACTTGTTTTACCCACACACATCAATGCACTCGACACTATTTTTGGTGGAGTGGTTATGTCCTGGATCGATATCGCAGCCGCAATTTGTGCCCAAAGACATTCTAATAAAGCCGTCGTTACTGCCAGTATCGATCAACTTGATTTTATCGCCCCGATTAAAAAAGGGTGGGTTGTTAACTTGAAGGCCTCTGTTAATTTTACATCACGTACTTCGATGGAAATCGGTGTTCGCGTTGATGCTGAAAATCCGGTTACCTCTGAACATTTTCATACCGCCTCAGCTTACATGACTTTTGTGGCTTTGGATTCATACGGGAAACCTTGCCCTGTGCCGGGACTCGATTTAAAAAACGAAACTGAAAAGCGTCGTTACGAAAAAGCGAAACAGCGTCGTGAGCAGCGTTTGGAAAACCGCGCTCGAGACGAAGCTGAAGCTTTTAAAAATACCTCTAAGACCTAGGCAAAAAAAAAGACACTCTTTCGAGTGCCTTCAAGATTACAAGATTAACATTATTAAATTCTTAGCAAGCCATTCCTGAGTTGTAAGTCAGTTCGCAATCCATAATCTGAGTATCAAGATTGATGTCGGTCGCTTTTTCGGCCGAATTTGCGTTTGTTCTGAGTGTGCCGTGAATGATGCCTTTGAATTTTGCTTTGCCGTTGGAATCACTGCAGTCATCTTTTTCTTTTTCGAAAGTCCATTTAACAGGTTTACCTTCAGAGTCGAACGCTTTAACCGTGCTTGGGATCGCCGTGACTGTGGCCCAAATTTCGTTGGGTTGAGTTCCATTCATATTGTTGGCTGATACTCGAATCACGCCCAATGGAGAGTTATGGAAGGTTTCGCCGTAAGTTTGCATTTCATCTGTCGTTTCAATATCAGTTTTTTGCCCGTTAACTGTTACTGAAAAACTTGGTGCCGCCCAGCCGGTGCCGTTCGAACGCGAAAGCGTAAACACGAGCTGTTGATTTGAACCCGACTGAGCTGCGGATTTGCAAGACAATCCATGGCTTCCGGGGTGAGCGAACGCATTTGAAGTAGATAGAACGATTGTGATTGCGGCCAATTGGTTAATAAAAGTATTCATAAAAATATCTCCTTAGGGTTGAATTAAGAAGATATTTAGCAGATTTTAAATATATGAAAAGTAGATATATTCGATGTTAACTATCGTTTTTAAAGATTATAGGTCGCGGGCTTTACATGCGGTGGCAATCTTCTTTGTAGAGACGACTGCCACGAAAGCTTTCGTCAGTTACTCCGTTGCAGGAATTCGTAAACTTTGAGACCGCGCCCATTGAAGGCAAGGACCAAGCATCAGAGAATCTCCAGCGGACGATCGGATGGGTCGGAACTGTTAAAAAGCGTTCTTCAACCAGCAGATCTCGTAAAGGTTCGATTTCGACGTTAGATTGATCATCTTGCATTTCGGCCGCTTTAGCCAAGGCTAAATCATAACAGGCGCGCGCCGAATCGGCTTCGGCGACGACTTCAGAGACCTGAGTTTCGTGGGTAGAATAAGAAAATAAACTGGTGTTGTTATCCATTTTTCGAAGCCTTTCTTCAAATCGTTCAAGCGGGCGGCGGGCGGCTGTAGAATCTACACGTTGAAGAACTGTCACGCGGCAGGCTTGGCCTGCGAAAGTCTGACTCGTAAAACCTGCTAAAATCAAAAGTACAGACAGTATTTGTTTTTTCATAAATACTCCTCGTGTCTTTAGATATGCAATACCAGAGCCTAAAAGGTCCTTTTTAAGTAGCGGGAATCACGTTGAAATATATGACGCTTCAAAATGATACGTCTAAGAAACTGTTTTTGAACGAAGAGCGCATACATGCAGCTAATTCGAAAGAAGGGCTAAGAACTCAGCTTCCGTGAGCTTGTTTGTATTTTCTGTGAAACTGTAGCAATTCGGTTTTCGGTCTATAAAAATTTCAGATTCAAACTTAAAATCCTTAAGGTCAGGTATCAGACCGAGAGGAATATTGGCGTAGCTTTTATCTTTAAGGCGAAAAAACAAATGGGTTCCGCAAGTTGAACAGAAACCGCGTTCGCCCCAAGCCGATGAGCTGAATACGGTTGCGCCGTCGATTTCTGACGGGAGCGAGCCGGGCTCAATTTCAATGGCAAGAGCCGGAGCTCCGCCCCAAGTGCGGCACATATTGCAATGGCACGCGCCGAAGGTTTTATTTTTAAGTTTAATATTCAAATTGTTTCGGCCACAAAGACATTGAATCGGTAAGCTTTGTGAATCGGTCATAATTTTCCTTGAAGTTTATTTAACCAGGAAGTCTTTCCACTTATTCATCAGTGTGGGAGTCATCATGGCGATGCAAATGGTGCCTTCGGTTGCGGCTTCTTTACGAATAATTTGGGCTTCGCGGCCCAAGTCGTAAAGACGGTGTTCGTTGAGGCGGTCAAAATACAACTCCACTTGAGATTGCATTTCGTTGATGGCATCGGCCATAATTTTTTTGAGTTGTTCAAAGCCTTGACCGGTCAGGGCGCTTACAAAAACGCGCGGAAAGTGCTTCACACGAAATTGACGGTCAATCGGTGCTACATCGACCTTATTAAAGATGTGTATAATTTTTTTATCTTCCCACTTGAATTCTTTGATCAGGCCGTCAACGACCTCGATCTGGCGTTCCATGTTGGCAGAGTTCAAATCGACAACGTGAAGAAGAATGTCGGCTTCGGCCGATTCTTCGAGTGTGGCTTTAAAGGCCTCAATTAACTGCGGCGGCAATTTGCGGATAAAACCGACCGTATCGGTTACGACAGCCGGTGGTCCTTCGTTTAAGAAGACTTTGCGGGTTGTTGGGTCAAGCGTCGCAAACACCATATTTTTTGTTAAAACTTGAGCACCGGTGAGGCGGTTAAGCAGTGAGCTTTTGCCTGAGTTCGTATAACCGATCAAAGCAAAGCTTGGGATTTCATGACGGCGTCGCGATTGTCGGTGCTGTGCGCGGTGTTGTGATACCTCTTCGAGTTTTTTCTTAATGATGGCGATTTTTTCTTTCGCACGACGACGGTCATTCTCAAGAGCCGACTCACCGGGGCCGCGCGTGCCGATACCGCCACCGAGTCGAGACAGAGATTCATTCCATGCGCCTACCATGCGAGGCATTTGATCCAGAAGCTGAGCCAGCTCAACTTGAAGCTTTCCTTCGTAGGTGCGCGCACGTTGTGCGAAAATATCAAGAATGAGTTGCGAGCGGTCTAAAATTTTGCAGCCGATTTGTTCCTGCAAATTGCGTGATTGAATGCCGGAAAGCTGATGATCGATGATGACCAAATGGGCCTGGCTTTCGATGACCATCTCTTTGATTTCTTGAACTTTGCCCGAACCGATCAAAGTACTTGGATTCCATTGCGGAAGAACCTGCACGGTGGCGCCGATGACTTCGCCGCCGGCG
>JAYVPO010000189.1:0-3566 GCA_043757325.1 bacterium | reverse complement strand
ATTTCCAGTTGTTGGAACGGGCTGTTGTTGGTTCGCCCCCAACAAGTATAGGCATCACGTGTTCCTGCGACGAAATTTTTAGTTTTGTTAGTTCAAGGCCGCACTTAGTCGATTGAACGCCAAAATACCAATTTACGATACAGCGCGATTTCCTGTCGCGGCGACAATTGGATATTTGAGAATAAGAAGACTATTGCAGATTCCAGCTATTTGTCCGCACCATTTTAAATTGGTCCCAATTTTACTGCTGTAAAGATTGCACACGTCGTTCGTCATGTGATTCCTTAGTAGTGTGTCATCTGGGGTCAAAAACTCGCTTCCACGAGCTGCATGATTCGGCTATAGCTGCATAAACTTGAAAACAATCTCGCAGAGCCGATAACACAAGTGTGGCGATGGCAAAGAAATAGAATCTCCTTTCAGAAATGCTGAGTTACCCACTGGCTACAAAAAGCCGAACATGTAATGGGCACTGAAAGTAACAACTCCACCAGGGCTAGAGGGAAACGTATCCCCAACTTAACAGGGGGTTCAAAAAGGTCTTTGGCTATAAAACCCGATATTCGATCGCTATGCAATTTGAGGAGAGGAGGAAAGTCCGCGATGTATCACAGCGGATACGCCGTCAGGCGCTGTAACGGTTTCGTCGATTTTTCAATATTCTTGAATGTGATACACCTGTGGTTTTTCTCCTCTCCTCACATGGAATATCAACCAAACCTCGAATTTTTTGCTGCGAAATCCTCTTCAACACCCTGATCCGGTAACTTTAGCTTGTGTCCGTTACATAATTCATATTCGTACCTGCAGAAACGTGCTTCCCTTTCCTAATGTATGTGCAGAGAATCTGTAATCTTAAAGACTGGAGGAAATTAGTGGCTAAATATATGGATGAAACATGGTCCATTCCATTTGTAGGATCAAAGCGTGTGAATTGGGAGTTTGTTCGAGCGAAGCTCCAATTATCCGAGTCTGCAAATCGTTGGACTAACTTTGGTCCCGTTTCAAAAGAATTGGAAACTCGTCTGGAGATACATTTAAGGCTTCCGCCATCGCTTAAGGTGGTAATGTGTTCTAGTGCGACTACTGGATTACACACACTGG
The DNA here is from genome assembly GCA_043757325.1 of bacterium. Lineage (GTDB taxonomy): Bacteria > Bdellovibrionota_B > Oligoflexia > Oligoflexales > RGVZ01 > JAYVPO01. The sequence continues at coordinate 2,462 of JAYVPO010000189.1, read as the reverse complement.
TCAAAATGTGTGAGATTCTAAGGCAATCGACAATACCTTGGTTTGTTCCAAGTTTTAGCTTTCCCTGTGCTGTTAGCGGGGCTTTACAAAATGCTCAGATTTTGGATTGCGATAGTTCAGGTATGTTGACTGTTGAGAATATTGAGTCAGGATCTGGCGTCGTCATAACCAATCTTTTCTGTAGTCATAATTGCCTCGAAACGCTCCGGACTGCCTGTTCCGAACGTGACATAACAATGATTGTAGATTCCGCACTTGCATTTGACAATATCGAGCATGGTCCTTATGAGGTAATCAGTTTTCATCATACAAAACCCTGGGGAATTGGCGAAGGCGGGTGCGCTATTGTTCCTCGTGAACATGAAGAAATTTTTAGATCTCTGATTAATTTTGGATTTGATCAAAAGACACCTGCGTCCCGTAGTTCCACAAATGGCAAATTGTCTGATATTAGCGCAGCCTTCATCTGGCAACGGTTGGAACAGATGGCCAACATAGAGAAAGAATTCTTTGAGCAATACGAAAGAGTCAGCAAAATTGGCTTGGGTCTAGGAGTGCAGACGTGGCCCCGGGACAATAGAGGCACTTTGGGATTTGTACCATTTTTATTCCCGAGGCCAGTCTTAGACGTCGATCATCCTCAAATCGCGCTTCGGAAATATTATCGACCTCTAGCTAATACGCCGAATGCCACTTTCTTCTTTGAAAGAATGGTGGCTTTTCCGTGCCATCTCGACCTGCGTGATATCGCTGATGAACAAATAAAGTATCTAATAATTGAACTCATTAGACGATCGAGAAGATGTTAATATCAATTTAGAAAAATGACAGATTATCATGTTGAAATTTGATAGTCGTCAGTGGGGGAAAAATGAGCAAGGGATACTCGCACCCTGAATATGCTGCCTCTTTATCGGAGTTTGGAAAGCCTCAGAACTTGATTGCCAGCCAAAGTTGGATCCTAGAGCGTGAGATACCAGGAACTACATTTAGAGACTGCATGGGATGTTACCCTATGTTATTTGCGGAAAACTGGAATCAACTTGCCGCTGACCTCGACCAGGCGGGCCGTGAGCTTGTTAGTGCGGCCCTGGTGCCAGATCCGTTCGGACGTTACAGTTTGCTCGATCTATTAGATTACTTCGATTTAGTTATTCCGTTCCGACAGCACTTTGTAACGGACCTTCAACAACCGCTTGAACGAATAATTTCAAGCCATCATTTCAAATATTTGAAGACCGTACTCAAGAAAATTGATGCGGAGAAATGTTTAGCTTCTGAAATATTAGGAGAAAAACTTGTTAGTCTTCACCTAGGACAATGTAAACAGCAAAGCGTGACTGGAATTCGACGGTTCTCGAGGGAGTCTATTCTTAGGCAGATGTATATTCCAGGAGCTGTTTTATTTCAGGCTTTCCATCGCGACGAAACTCACGGGATTGCGCTTTGCTTTGAGCAAGACCAGGTCGTCTACGGACATATTCTCTCCATGAGTCCGGCAGGTCGTAAGTTGGGTGTTTCTTACGCGCTTTATTGGACTATGATTAAATATTTTAAGGACAGGGTTAGTTGGATTGACTGGGGCGGTGGAGCTGGAATAATTAAAAAGAATCCAGATGGATTGAGCGAATTTAAGGCCGGATGGTCAACAGGGACAAAGACAGCATATTTCTGTGGTAAAATATTTAACTACGCCGAATACGAAAAACTTTCCGAGCAAAAAGGAACATTTAAAGCTCAATATTTTCCTACGTACCGTTTAGGAGAAATGGGACGATGAACGCCGCTTCATACTGAGTAGACCTCCTTAACGTCAGCAAATTGCATAGTCTGAAAAAGTCTTCTTCTATAATCCACTTTTATCCTGGGATAATATTTACGAAACATTCTTTTAAATACCACCTGATCGTCAGAAGGATACGCTGACTCTGGGCCCTCCTTTTGGCATTCCGAAAAGAAATAGCGAGCAAAGTCTGCTTTTGCTAACCAAACCCCCGAATTTAGATAACGGTAAGTGGGTGATTGACCTGTTTCTTCGATCGAGATCTGACTCTCAAATTTCCTGTTATAATTTCCAGGATAGCAAATGCGCTTTTCAGCGTTACACAGCATGTCGCAATTGAATTTCTCGAAGGTGGTTATTAAAGAACTCATTTGTGTTAATAACACGTCATGCGAATCGCAGTAGAGGACATATGGGGTAGTAATCCTAGGCAACAACTGATCTATGAGTTCTATCTTAAAGAAATTCTGCCACCTTTTTTGACGGCAGCTTAAGAGGTAAAATTGACTCATATCGAACCCGAGATGCTCGAGCGATTGCTGCAAGAGACCTAACGATAGATAGTTTGTGCATGTGATTATGCTTATATTTGAGGTCGGGACATCTATGTTACGAGAAGAAGAAAAAAAATTAGAGCATATCGCTTTCCATAATTCCTTATTTAAGGGTGTATAATATC
>JAYVPO010000188.1:0-13429 GCA_043757325.1 bacterium | reverse complement strand
TTCAGCAGTCTGGTATGGTCGCAAATCAAAAACGTAACGGTGTATTCGCCGACTTCCTACGCTGCGGAACCGATGGCTGCGGCTGTAAAATAACCTTCCAAAAGAAGACCAAGCCTTCCGGTCGCACTTACCATCTCTACTCCTGTGCTAACGGCAGGAAGGTCCACAAGACTCTAGCAGGCAGCTACATTCACGAGGACAATATTATGGACCAATTCACTCCGGCTCTAAATGTCGTTTCCATAACGCCAGACTTCGCCTCGCAAGTCCGACTTGCAATCAAGCAAAACTATGCCTCTTTAAAAGCTAAAATGCAGCAAGAGGAGGCCTCATTCCTTCGGGGTATAACTGACACCGAGCAAGCCGAGGACGGGCTCTACAGCGATTTAAAGTGCGGCCTTATTGACGAAGCGATGTATGTCCGACAACTTGCCAAGGTACGAGCAGAACGGCGCAATCTGATGCAGCTGCTTTTTGAACTGCAGCACTCGATGGTGGACTCTTATGCCGATGCTTGCGATAAAGCTTTGGAACTCGCTACTGATGCAGAATTACAGTGGAAAATGAAGAGTGCTTCAGAACGAGTAGAATTCCTAAAAAAGCTACTTTGGAACCAACGGATAACAGGTAAAACTATCGAATATGAATGGCGAAAACCGTTTGAGATATTAGTGAAAATGAAGGCAACTAATGAGTGGGGTGGCTGATGGGGCTTGAACCCACGTATGTCGGAATCACAATCCGATGCGTTAACCACTTCGCCACAGCCACCATTTCTATAAGCAGCGGAAATTATCTAAAAATAATCTCAACACGTCCTAAATGTTTATCAAGGATGTGAGGCTCTGTCCAACGGTAATTTGCTCGGATTATTCGGCTGTGTAACCTTTTAAAACCCCGTCGCGGTAGGAAAACTCCAGAAAGCGCTCCTGGCTCCAAGACTTGGCGTCTTGCGACACACTCACTCCGATGCGAAAATCGCCACCAAATTTTAATGCTTGGTCGATAATAAAACCAGATAACGGCGCGTCCACTTTGTTGATATCCACCTCGAATTCACTTTGGTCTAGAAATCCTTTTTTTGCAAAACGCGGACGCACGGGAATGACCGCGTCGCCGAGTTTAAATTTTCCAAGGTTTAACTTCCCAGATTGCTCCATTCGAACAAACACCTGCGCATTCTGAAATGGCTCCACACTGCGCGCCTGAACACGCAGCACAAATGTGGGCTTCGCCCTGTCGGGAACAATGCTAAGTCCTAGTTGGGCAATGCTGGTGCGAGATTTTTTCACTTTTAAGCCGGTGGGAATAAATTCATTTTCCTTTTCGCGCACATTCTCGTAGCGATCTACCCGCTGCGGTTTTGCGTCGGAGCGAATCCTAACTTGATTCAGTGCATCAAACTGGAATTTTGCCCCTACCGATCCTCGACCTTTCGATTCGGAAGAAAAACTTACCGAACGAGACACCGTTTTTTCATTGGCCAAATGTAACAGCGCACGAGCAAGCTCAAGAGGATGAGACGTTGCAAAAAGTTTGCGCAAAGCCGACCTACGGTTGACCGCGTCGCCGTCATTTTTAAACTCCTCAAGAGCTTCGATAATCGTCTCCACTTCAGCTAAGCGGTCGTACATAAATTCTGAATTGGTCAACAAGCGAAAAGGATAAAACAATAAACTACTCCAGCTAAAATACATCCGCGCCGGAGACTGCAAATAATTTTCGTCGTTCCAAAGCTTTGCATCCCCATTAAAACTTGCCGTCAGGACTTGCAATAATTCTGGTTTAGGTGTGCGGGAAATCTGATCTATATGCTTACTAGTTAGCAAAAGAGTTGCGTCAAATCGAAGTTTGCCCAAATGAGTTGGGGTCACATGTAAATTAGGATGCGTAACGGGATCAAATTGGAAAAAATTTCTCATGCGCGAGGCTCGCAGTGCGTCGTCGTCTCGAATTTGAATTCTAGGAACATCCGAAAGTGGAAGGTAAAGAAACGCCTTGAGCTGATCAATGTATTTTTTAAATTCCTCAGCCTCAACATACTTATCATTCACCAAATAATTCATCAAAACATAATAAGGATTTTCTTGTTTAGAAATTTTAAATTCTACGACACCGGTCTTGGCAATTTTTTCGTCAACTTTAATAACCCCAATTCCCTGCCACTTACTTTCTTCTTTTCCCGCAAACATGTCCGACCACTCATGGGTCCAGTTGCGACCTGTTTCAAGAATCACCGTGTCGCCCTCCGGCTCATTAATATGTATATCGGAAATATAGCGGTCATTATTTCGCACCTTTTTCCACATGGCAAAATTTTGCGAAACATTATTTTCAAAACTTGTGCGGTCTTCTTTTTTTGTGAAAAAATACTGCACGCCGGTGTTCTTCAATCGGTCGCGTGAAAATTCTGCTAGCTTCGAGGCTTCGGTAAAATCCCCTTGGACAGCTTTCAAATAAGCATCTTGAGCTGGTTTTCCCGTCAAATCAAATTCAAATATTTTTTCATAAAGCTTAGAAAAAGCTTGTTCGAATTTAATATCGAACGGATAAAACTTAACAGGAAAGCCTTTCCAATAGGGAAGCGTATTACGAATGAGAAAAAAGGTGGTTCCAAAAAGACCATTAAATCGGTATCCAACTGACCGCGAATTGTTCACACTCACCCAAACGACGTTCTCTGCGCGCTTGAGAACAGAAATGCGATGTTCGCCTTCGAAAAAAACCGAAAACGGCAAAGACAAATTCATCTCCGCTAACTTGCTTTTAATGATGTCTGCTTTGGAACCTAAAAACGAAGCCCAGTCGATTCCTAACTCGACACCACCAGAGGTTTGATAACTTCTTATTGCGCCAATTGGAATTTTTGCTGCGTTTTCTAACGTAGTCGGCACAAGGCCAATGATCTCAAGTCTTCGCGCTGGATCGTACATTTCATTCATATTAAAAGACGGCGGAAGTATAGCCTCTAACGCCGGCAAGATTCCGAACCAGTTATTCAATGCATGGCGAAAAAAAGTTAAATTTTCTTTTTCTTTCAAACGAATTGCGTCACTGCGCAGTTGGACATCGATAAACGAAAATCCCGTCCGAGCGCCAAGATTTATCGGCACTTCTCTGATGGTCCCAATTTGCTTTAAAAACTGCGGCCCCAAGGAAAACCGGTCCACAACAACATACATTCCGTCGGGAGCATCGTAAACGTCGCGATTAAGATTAACCTGCAACGAGGTTTCGTCGTTCATAGGAATATTTATTTGATTATCTAGGAGCGAATAAAAAACCGATTCCATAAATGTGTCGATGGCATGATTTATTGCGTCGGTACCTGCCACTAAACCACTGGCTAAAACCGGGTTTTTAAAAATTTTTTCTTTTGGTTCGTAAAAGCCAGCTTCAACCGTTTGATTGCCGTCATCTTTGAAATCCAGAATAATTTCCTGCCCATAGACGCTGGCATTGTGTCTTGATAAGAGAATGACAAAAATAAAAAATTTATAAACCAAATTGCATACCCGTTTCAAAAGTCCAGACATTTAGCTCTTGATTCTCGTAGCCGCGTTTAAATCCAAGTCCTGCTGTTACATTAAATAGGGGCTCAAAAAAATAATCATATTCCACAATGACGTGTCTTTGAATTTTCAGTTCATCTTGAATCTCAGCCCGCCACCTCGACTGGAATTCGATTGGACTTTGAAATGCAAAATGAATAATTTGTTTAAATGGCGATACATCTTGTTCCGAATACAGCACAAATTCTCGAATCCATTCAAAATGAATTTCGTCGCGACGTCTATTTAGATTGATAATTCCTAGTGCAAAACGCCTGCGCACTTGATCGTCTGACAGAAATGATGTCTTGATCCGAATGCCCTCCAGAGCAGAAATATCATAAATATAATTTACCAGGAGCATACGCGCACGATTATCATTGTCTTCGGAAAGCCCCAATTGAAAAATGGCATCCTTAAAATTGTCGTAAGTATAGAGAAGAGATTGGTTGTAAGTTTTCCAGTGGGCCTCGTCGGTCCAATTCCAAAAAAGCGGAGAGGCGGTTTTTTTGCGCACAGCAAAAGGCATCTCAAAACGACCCATAGCTATTCTGTGACGGTGAAGGCTCGTGTTTCCAAACTGAACAAAAGCATCAGTAGAGACAGCGTCGTAGATATTATTTTCGGACACGGGTGAGTAAAATTTCTGGCGATGCACTGAGCCGGAAGTCGTTGCTGACATCCATTGATTAAGAAAAAAACTAAACCTTCCACCGCCGTACTCACTTTCAATGTAGCGCGGATCATTGGATTGCATTCCCAATTGCAAGCTTATTTTTGGCAGCACACACGAGCGAGCTGTAACATCAGGGCTATCAATAATTTCTGGATCGACATCGACTGTGCAATTCGCCACTTGCATATAGGGAGTGGCCCAAGAATTTGCAGCAAGTAAAACTAAATAAAAAAGCACACTACGGCTTCACCGGTGTCGCCGCCGCAGGCGGACTGGATGGTAACGCAGCCGGTGCGACCGCCGCAGGACTTGTTCCAGGCACTAGAGGCGCAGGAGTCACGGCCGCCTCAGTTTGTCTTTTCAGGCGTTCACCTAACCCTGTCTTACCAGCTCGACCTTGAATAACTGTTAAAGCCACCGATGTGGCCATAAAAATAATAGCTGCTCCGTAAGTTAATTTCGTTAACAAGGAATTTGCGCCGCCTGCACCAAACATACTTGAAGAATTGCCGCCACCAAAGGCCGCACCGACGCCACCTGAATTGCCATTCTGAATGAGAACTACCAGTATCATAAACACGGCGACAATAACGTGAATAATGTGAAGAAACGTTTGCACTATATTTCCACCTTTACTATTTCCACCTTTAGTTGAATCGAACTCAACAGCCAACCCCATCAACCCTAAGCACTATTTTCATTTCTGAAACGGCTCAAAATGGTGGCGCCTCCCAGAATCGAACTGGGGACACGTGGATTTTCAATCCACTGCTCTACCGACTGAGCTAAAGCGCCACGTTATATAACCAACCAATTTGACCACATACAAACAAGAAACTATAATCACCATCAAAATTCTTGAGCTTTGGAATAAAAAAGTTATGCTGATCTAAAGAGTTAGTCAAGTCACTTTAGAAATTTAAATTATGAAACCACTTATTATTGCAGGCCCGTGCGTTGCCGAATCGCTAGAATTACTAGACGAAACCGCTAGTTTTCTGCATAACCTCAGCTTAAAACTTAACTTCGATCCAGTTTTTAAATCGAGTTTTGATAAAGCCAATCGCACCTCCGGTAAAAGTTATCGCGGACCTGGCTGGCCTCAAGCACAAAAATGGTTTGAGACCATTAAATCTAAATATCACATGCCAATTTTAACCGACATTCATGAAACAATTCACGTAAAAGCCGTGGCCGAAACGTGCGAATATTTACAAATTCCGGCGTTTTTATGTCGACAAACAGACCTTGTTTTGGAAGCAGTCAGCACCGGACGCAAAGTGAATATTAAAAAGGGACAGTTTATGGCCCCGGAAACCATGCAGGAGATCGTAAATAAAGCTGCCGAAATTTGCGGCCCTGGAGAACTAAAAAATCGCATATTATTAACCGAAAGAGGCGCAACATTTGGTTATGGTAACCTAGTTGTTGATATGCGGGCGTTTCAAATTATGAGCAAAACAAATGTGCCGCTTATTTTTGATATTACTCATAGTTTACAAATTCCTCCTTCACGACATTCCGATGGCAAAACATCTGGAGGCAATCGGGAATTTGCTCCCGTATTAGCACGTGCTGCTGCTGCTACGGGATACTTATCAGGATTTTTTTTAGAGATTCATAGTAATCCGGATGCCGCTTTAAGCGACAAAGCGACCCAGCTTACTTTTACGCAAGCTGAGTCGCTTTTGGGTCAAATTCTGCCAGTTTTGCACTCTAGCTGCGAACTGGCTAAAACAGATTCTAAACTTTTTATCTAAGTAGATTCATCACCATCTCAGGTTCGTTATTGGCTTGTGTCAAAACAGAAATTCCTGCTTGTTGTAGGATTTTGTTCTGTGTAAATTGTGCCGTTGCTGCTGCAAAATCCACATCTCTAATTCGGCTGTTAGCAGATTTATTATTTTCAATCTGAATACCTAAGTTTGAAATTGTCGAAGTGATTCGACTTTGCTGTGAACCAAGGGTTGCCCTGGTACTGTTGATACGATCTAAAGCTGTATCGATTTTTGTTAATTTTTCTTGAGCTTGGGTGCGATCAAACTCGCCGTCCATTTCTAATGGTCCGATTTCAGCTCCGGTTCCCAAATTTAAATCCTGTGACGGAATTAATTTCATATCGTTGATGTCTAATTTAATTGTATCGGTATTTGGAATGAGACCATCTCCAGCGCCAACGTGAATTTGAAATAATTCTCGATCGCCATTGCCAGCCGAACCTTTAAGAAGTTTCATGCCGTTAAATTCTGTATTGTTTGCAATACGATCGATTTCATCTACCATCGCAACATACTCGCGGTTAGCGAATGTTCGTTCACGATTTCCGATTGTGTCAGAAGCCGACTGGGTTGCAAGTTCGCGCAAACGCTGCAATATATTAGTCATTTCATTCATGCCGCCCTCAGCAACTTGGATCAGCGAAACGCCGTCGTTAGCGTTGCGCATAGCCTGTTCCATACTGCGTGTTTTTGCCGTTAGGTTGCTCGATATAGACAAACCTGCAGCGTCATCTGCGGCTTTATTGATTCTATATCCGCTTGCCAACTGCTCCATAGATTGCTTGGTCGCATCAGTTGATTTCAAGAGTGTTCTTTGAGCGTTTACTGAAGCGATGTTTGTTCTAATTCTAAGACCCATAAAATGTTTACTCCCTATTTTTTGTACATTTGATGACTCTTCGTAAATTGTACTATTAACTTTAGACTTATTTTAATAAAATAAATTTTTTATTTTATAGAAAATTTTTAATGTAAGGTTCTTCTTCAGAAATTTTAAATTTTTGTGTTTTAGCACAAAATCTGGGCTTATTTACAAGTGCAGTGAATTTGATAAGCTTTGAGGCAAGGTCAATTAATTTTTTCAAGTATTCAGTCTGTGGACGTTCATGGAATTCAAGGGGGTATTTTAGTATGAAAAAAGCCATCATTAAGGCATCCGGCGAAGAATGCAATCGATGTGGTGACGATGCAAAAACACGGGCACGTGATTTTAGCGATCAAGCGGTAGCAACACTTATTGCTCACAAAGAATTAACACCAGCCTCAGTTGGGGAAGCAATCTGCGATCCATGCTATTCGGAACTGCGCGATATTCTTATCGAGATCAGCCAGCATAACAGCCTGGAGATATCCGCAAAAAGCAACATATTGGATAAAAATCTAAAACGCGCGGGATAATTTTAGACCGTGTGAATAGCAACCAGGTTCATACCGTTTCCTGTTTTTGAATCACTCAGGCCAACACAATCTTAATATAATCCATCTTGCACCCCACTCCCACTTCAGTTATTTTTTTACTATGACCCCTAAACAATCACTTAAACGTACTGCTATTACTCTCAAACATCACATTCGAGTGCGTCTACGTCACCGAGACGAAACACACCTCTTTCTCAAGCGAACTATTTCGGCTCAAATCCACTTTTATAGCGCCATTTTATTTTTCTTTTCATGTCTCTACCTAACTTACTTGTGTCTCAACAAATCTCCTTTAGAATTTTACTCAGCAATAGGTTTTGGCGTAGCAAGTGTTTTATTGTTTTCAGCCAGCGCCTTTATGCATTTTATGGTCGATGGATTTCGTGTGTCTAAAACCCTTGAAAGAATCCTTGAAGACACCGATAAAATCGCAATTTATTTTCTGATCGCGTCAACTTACACAGCTATCGCAGCCAAACCACTAACTGATCCTTTACGAACTAGGATCATCTTGGCTGTCTGGTCGATTGCTGTTTTCGGGATATTTTACACAATTTTTCGCACGCGACTCCCCCGTCTGCTGGCCTCAAGATTTGTGTTGACCGCGCAGTTTTTAGCGATGGGCTGGCTGGTGGTGTTTTTCATAAGCGACTTACTAAAAGCACTTACCACTCTCCAGTTTTCATTTATTATTATCGGCGGCCTTTTTTATTCCGTCGGCGCAATAAGCTACGCCTTGGAACGACCTCGAATTTCCAAATACATTGGCTTTCACGAAATTTGGCACACTTTTGTCACCCTAGGAAGTCTGAGCTTTCTTGTCACTATCATCCTGATCTATTCGTAGATTAAATGCACGTCAGTTGGCGCATCATAGTCATAAGCTTTTCAATAGATTTTTGCTGGGCTTCAAACGTTAGAAATTGCATCCTCTCGTAAATTAAAAGCCTAGAATCTGGCGTTACGCGATATTTCTTGGGATCTGACATACTAAGCCCAATTAATTTCTGCGCTAATTCATCTGAAATTTCACCTAGTTTTACATCGATAAAAGATCCATCAATACTTTGGGTAATTTGCACCGCACCTGATTTCATCAACAGCAATCTTAAAACAGCTGTTGAAAAAATTAAATGCACTTCCGCCGGCATTTCGCCAAACCGGTCATGAATATCTTTTTTAATTTGAATAAGATCGTCTTCCGTTTGCGCACTAAAAATCTGACGATAACTTCGCAGCCTTTGAGTTTGTGAAGCAATGTACTGATCAGGTATGACCGTCGTCACTGGAAGCTTTAGTTCAAAGTCTTTTTTGGTTTCGGTCTTTAGTCCACGTAGTTCTAAAACAGCTTCATTCAGCATATCCATGTAAAGCTCAAAACCCACTTCCGAAATATGTCCGGATTGCTCCGAGCCAAGAATATTTCCCGCTCCGCGAATCTCTAAATCTTGAGTCGCAATTTGAAACCCACTTCCCAACTCCTGATAAGTCGTCAGCACTTCTAGCCGTTTTCTCGCATCATCCGTAATTCTGTCTTCGGATTTTATCAGAAAATAAGCATAACCTTGCTGTGTGGAACGCCCTACTCGACCTCGGATTTGATATAATTGGGACACCCCGAACTGATCGGCATTGTGTACAATGAGAGTATTCACATTGGGCATATCCACGCCGGATTCTATAATTGTCGTACACAAAAGAACATCGAATTTCTGTTCGATAAACTCAATGATAACGTCTTCCAACTCTTGATCTTTTAGCTGCCCATGGGCAAATTGAATCCGTGCTGTAGGACATAGAGTTTTGAGCCAACTGCACATCTCCGCCATGTCTTCCACGCGGTTATAAACATAAAAAACCTGCCCGCCGCGAGAAAGCTCCCGGGTGATCGCATCGCGAATAAGATTTTCATCAACTTTTGCCACATAAGTTTTTACGGCTAAACGGTTTTCCGGAGGGCTTGCAATAATGGAAATATCTTTAAGACCCATCATCGCCAGATTTAATGTTCTTGGAATAGGTGTTGCGGTTAAAGTTAAAATATTTGTGGCGGCGCGTAAGGATTTTAATTTTTCTTTATGCACTACCCCAAAGCGCTGTTCTTCGTCAATAATCATAAGCCCAAGTTTTTTGGCAACTACGCGGTCGCTTAAAATTCTGTGGGTTCCAATAAGAATATCTATTTGACCCGCCGCAAAATCTTCAAAAACTTTGCTGGCGGTTTTTGAATCGACAAAGCGATTTATCTGAGCAACCTGCACCGAGTGCTTGCCTAACCGCGCAGAAAACGTTCGAAAGTGTTGAAAACACAAAATCGTAGTGGGTACTAAAATCACCACCTGCTGACCTTCCAAAACAACTCGCATGGAAGCTCTTAACGCCACTTCCGTTTTGCCAAAACCCACATCGCCGCATATAAGGCGGTCCATAATTTTACCGTCATTAAAATCTACATTTACATCATAAATGGCACGCAACTGGTCGGGTGTTTCAGTGTAAGAAAATTCTTCTTCAAATTTTAGGTAGTCAAAACCAATGGCCGAATATTTATGACCGATTGCCAATGCTCTTTCGGCCTGGAGTTTTACAAGTTTTTCGGCTAATTCCAGCACTGATTTACGTGCTCGTAAAGTGCGTTTTTCCCAATTGTTTCCGCCGAGCTTGTCGAGTTTACTGTCTGCTTGTTCGGACGCGTACTTTTGGATCATGGATAATTTATCAACCGGTAGATAAATTTTTCCTTGGTCGGCGTATTCAATCACTAGAAAATCACTTTTAAAACCCGAAATAGTGAGATTTTCCATACCCGTAAACCGCCCGATCCCATGCCTTAAATGCACAACGAAGTCGCCTGGTTTTAAGTCGCGAAACGACGTGATGGAATTACGCGAACTCGCTCTTCGTTTGGTCTCACGGCCGGTTTTTAATCCAAGCAGTTTGTGCTGCGGTATAAAAAAAATATTTTGGGGTTGGTAATAAACAACATCATTTAAATGGCCGATACTCATCACATAAGTATCTTTCATTCGTCTTGTAGCCTCTTGCATTTGAGATTGAAACGTTTTTTCAAAGATTTCCCGATCAACTTCCACGTTCATATTTTTTGTCGAAAACAACTGCCGAATGCGATCAAATTCTTCTTCTTGGTGGCACAGCACACAAATTCGAGAATCTTTAGGTTTCGATTCATTCATCCAGTCGGTCCAAAGCTCAAAAGCAAGCGATAATTTTTCTTCCGGAATTTTCGGGGTGTTTTCGTTTTGTTCCGAAGTTGAAATCAAAATAGCATCTTCGGAAGACTGATTCTCAAAATCAAATACTGTAAACTCCTTCCAGTTTTCAGCAGATGTTTTTTCAAAATGAAAATCTGGTGATAAAGTAATTTTCTCGGCGGCCATATCGGCCTCAAATTCTTTTTTTAAGCTTGCCAAATAATTTTCTGCCGCCTCGTCGCAGCGCGATTTGGAATCAGCAAATAAAAAAACCGTATCATTAGGGAATAATTCGATTGTTTTTTGATTGCTCGAAAACTTCTGGCGTAAAATCGGCAAAAACAAATCAAAGCCGTGCGGTCTATAGCCATTTAACAACGATTGGCAAAAACCATCTCGATCAGCTTGGCGCACTTTTTGTGACAGCAGCAAATCGTAAAGAAATTGCGCTATTATTCCGTTATTTTTTTCTTGGGCATCCACTTCAAAAATAGGTGCAATAAGCAGATCGTTTACGGCCATTTTGGAGCGATCGTTTTCGGAATCAATTATTTTGATGCTTTCCACCGTGTCTGCGGCGAATTGAATCCGAAATGAGTGCTCGGTATTGACCGGGAAAAGATCGATGATGCTGCCTTTAATTTGGAAAAAACCACTTTCATCAACCGTTGCGCCTTCTCGGTACCCAAGTACTTTGAGCTTGGTCACAAGGTGGTCAAAATCTACTTCGGTATTTTTTTCTATGTGCAAAATGAGACTGTCGAATTCCTTTTTGCTAAATGTTTTTTGCCATAAAGCGGGAAGAGTGGTTACGGTGATGGCATTTTGTTTTCGGGTTGCCGTTAAAGCTGTTAGGCGCAATTTCCGGGCCGCTGACTGATTTACCAGTGAATCTAGACCCCATAACGACAAGCTCGGAAGGAGATTAGTCTCCACGGGTGTTTTTAAAAATTTCAATGTGCCGTCTAGAAAATCGGCGAGATGGCGCGCCTGTTTTTCGTCTGCTGTGATAATACAAATAGACTTTTGCGAATTTAAAGTAAGAAATAATGTCGCAAACAGAAGTAGCTGGGGATCGTGGTTTACGAACGAGTTCCCGGATCGGTTATTTAAATAGTTCTGAAGTTCTTTCGGGATGCGCATGACCATAGAGACCAGAGTCTAATAAAGATTTCTTCCAAGGACAATTTAATTAATACCACCACGTAAAATCACATACTTGTTTCTAATGTCCTGACTTTTCCTAAATTTTTCTCACTACAAAAGCAGTGTTGGAGAAATTGCGCGCAAGATTTTTTCTTGTTTTTTTGTAAGCGTAACTACTTTAGATAATTGAGTTTTTTGTTCTCCCTCTTGAGTTGTCCTATGGAAGTAGATTTTTTGTACTCGTTCTAGGTCTGCCAGTGCATCGGTGACAGAAAGGCCATCTAACTCACTTTGAGCTCTATTTTTATAGAGTATGTAACGAAACGTCGTTTGTAGAGTATAGGCAAGATAGCAAATTAAAATGTGTGCTTTGACATTTTCTTCTAACCACATGCGCACGGGTCTAATCGAAAGGACACCCTTAAGTGACTGAAATGATTTCTCTATTAGATCTTTTTCAAAATACTGATGCACCAATTCTTCTCTCGAAAGTCGAGAGTTGGTAAATAAAATTGAAATGCCATCCAGTTTTTCGTCGCGCTTGATTGCATGTGAATTAATGCCGCCAGTTTTTGTAAAATATTTTGCGAGTGAAGAATCGGAGAGCTGTAAATTTGTTTCGAGCTCTTCTTTAGCAAGTAAAATATTTTTCGTTCGTTCCTCAATTTGAGCCTGTTTTTTAGCTGGATTTAACACAACCACAATTTTTCCGCCGACATCTCCAAGACGATGTTCAAGAACTGCGGCGTAAAAAATTGTGTCACGTTGTTTGATCAGATTTCTGTAAGAAACCAGTCCAGAAAAGTCCATTTTTGTAAGAACTTTTTTAATTCCGCGATGGCAAGCAAGCCCTGCGATCACTTTCCAGCCCTCTTCTGACAGCTGAAAAATAGTGCTTTTTGCAGTAACACCGCGATCATAAACAATCGTACCAGAATGGATTTTCATCTCTTTGAAGTGAACTACGGCTTCGGAAAAAATTTTCGCGTCATGCACATTTCCTTGATGCACTTGATGAAATATGGGAAATCCGTGCTCTTTTGTAATGGCAAGACCAATCTGAACCAAGCGCCGTCCTCTCACGTTTTCCTTGTCTTTACCGCGTTTGGCGAGGTCGCACTTTTCCCCCTCAAAATAAATATTTGTCACATCGTAGATGACCGAAGATAAATCTTTACCACAAAACCCCTTAAGTTTTTCAAAAATGGACTTTTGCAATCCCAAATGATTGATTTTTTGAAGGGACGTAATAGCATCTCGTAGCATTTTTTGTGTTATTTCAGGAATTCCAAGTATTTTTTGTAAGTCCGTAATTTCAAACCACCGTTGAACCTTAGCGACGCTGCGATAGTCATGACAGTGACAGTAAACAAGAGCAAGAATTACACGCCAATGCTCGCCCAACATCTCGTGAAGACCAATCTGACGCGCGACAAAATCCAGCGAAATTACAGATCCAAACAAGCGCGTACTATCAATTGATAACTCTGAAATGTTTTTTGGAAAGATTGCTTTGTCATGCTCGGGCGCAAGGCCAATATAACGAATTACTCTCTGACGTACTTTTCCATTTTCTCGTTTATTTTCGACCTCAGCCAAATAAACGCGCCCTTTCTTCGTATATTTCCGTATAAAACTCACTTTCCT
>JAYVPO010000187.1:0-13450 GCA_043757325.1 bacterium | reverse complement strand
GTTCACTACATGCCAGATCGTAACCGCGGAGCTACAGATAAGTTGCTTGGAAACTTTGGATTTATTCCATCGCAACCAAACGTCGTGTCATTTTTGAGGTAAATTTTTTTTGTGCACGAGTGGAGGAGGTAAAGTAAGTGTGGAGGAGTTACGGAAGAAAATATTTTTGGCCCCCATATGGCCCCCACAGCCACTTTTTGCTAGCAAGAAAATTTTTTCAAAAATCGTAAGTCGCTAAAATAAAAGCGAAACTTGGTCCCCCGCTCACGCGGGAGACCACCAAAGAGGAGGTAAGGAGGAACTTACGCACAAACCACAAGTTTGCATGAATTAAGCCACAGATGTTTATAAATTAAATGTGTAATATCAGAGGGTTTTAAAATATGATTGAACAAAATGTCTATTCCTTCTGCACATTCTGCCCTAATTTGTAAAATCTTTGCACGATGGGGATTACTGTTAGCTGCATTTAACTTCCAAATCTTAAAAGCCCTGCCCATAGGTTTTCGGTACAACCAGGGTGATAAAGTATTTCTTGAAACAAAATCACAAAATTTTTACTTATACCACGATGAGAAAGCTCAGTCGGAAGCCCGCTTCACTCTTCAGGTTTTAGAAAAATCAAAACCGATTTTAGAAAATTGGATGCAAATAAATCGCTCCGAATCACCTCTTGTTGTAAATCTCAGCGCGCATTCCGACAATGCGAGTTTTGCAAACTTTATTTTTGACAACATAGAACTGCAAACCCTCGGTCAGGGAACACGAGACTTAGCCTGGCACGAATATGTTCACTCAACAATGTACCGACACTTCGACACATTTCTAGGCCCCGCTGGATCGATTTTAAACCTGCCTTGGATGAGCGCATGGATGATTGAAGGCCTAGCCGAAGCACTTAGCGTTTCTGTGGGATCAGATATCCAGGCCGGCATCGAAAGATATCACGCATTTACTCAAAACTGGCCGACTTTTGATCACCTACACAGTCTTTATGCTAGCGAAGATTTCTTTCTAAGTGGCTACGCGACGTCGGGAGCTTTTGTCAGATTCCTTTTTCAAGATCCCAAAGCCGATCTAGCTGTTTTTTTGCGCGATTTTACCGCCAAATCGCGGCCCTGGATGTGGCCGGCAACCGTCGTTCCTTTTGTCGATTTCATGCCAGAAGATTCGGCGTTAAAAAAACAATTTAATCAAAATAACGGCGAAAAGCTTTACGAACTTTATAAAAAAACCGCAACTCAAAAGTGGCAAGCTAATATCAGTCAAAGCTTTTTTTCACAACCCGCAGCTGGCAGACTGCACTATCCCAAAATTCCAATTATCCGCTATTTAGATAACAAATTAACGCATGTTCAAAGCCTCGATAAGAAGTTTTCACTTCAAGAAATAATATTCGATTCCGCGTCGCAGTTTGCAAATCATGAAAACAAAATTACTGAATACGGAAAAAGCTTTTCAACCACTGGTTTAAATTCTCGACCGCAAGGGAAGATATTTATAAAAAACAATCTTATCGATCATCGTGGAACGTCGCAGGCTTTTTTAATCATCAATAAAAATCAAATGCATAAAAAACACGCTTTAAATTCGCAGTACGCGTACCGACTCACTCAAAATGATAATTTTCTTTTTTGGATTGAACAAGATTTCGAAGTCACTCGATTTTGCTACACTGCAAAAAATCTTTTTGCAAAAAAATGCCTCCTTACCAAGAAAAATCCGGACTCCATCGATATAATTTCCCGTTTTCAAAGCAAGGAAATATTTATCAAATTAAAACACCAAACGGGTCTTGGTGACACGTATGAAATATTTAAATTTTCCAAAGATATTTTGGCGCCCGTATTATGGAAAAACTTCGGTGAACCGCTACAGGTTATTGAAAATAAAAACTCCCTTTTTGTTCTTACTGCGGAAAAAAATTATCGAGTGCTTAAAAAAATTAATAATACAACTTACAACTGTGAACGTCAGACAACGTTCGTTGACTTGCCCTTACAACTTGAGCCGATGGAAGAGAATCATTGGGCTGCGGTCCTTTTTGATGGGACAAGTTTTGCCGTGCGAAAGTTTCCAATGGCTAGTCTAAAATTCGAAACTTGCAGTCTAGGCTCCCGCCATGATTCCCCTCTCCTGGCAGCATCACGATTTCAGGAAAATAAAGCACAAAAATTAACATTAGCCGAGGCGATTTCCCAAGGCGGTATTTGGAGTGACGAAACGGCTAAACAGTTACCGGAAGAAAACAAAGAAACACTAGCGCGTACCACAAGTCTTGCGACCCCACATCACTGGCGGGCAAAGCCAGCTTTTATTTTTCCCTGGATTGGAGCAGACGATGCTTTGGGTCCGCAGATGGGATTTATTTCGGTGCCCTTAATTGATCATTTGCAAAACGAAATGCTAAGAGTTTCCGCACTAGTCGGAATTAATAGCCGCTACCCAAATACAGATGTTTCGCTGTCGTCAACGCGGTTTTATCCAACCGTTAATGGGTCATTTTACCGTGCTCAAACTTACAATGGGCGCATTTACAATAACAATACTCAGCTTTATGAATCGAGTTATCTTGATGAAAAAGGTTTTCACGCCGACGCCAATTATCCGATTTATTTTCAGAACAGTACTTTAAGCTTTAATCTTGGAATGCGACTCGCTAATTTGAAACCTTATATTGGAGAAGATGTTTCGTCAGGAAACATTAACGAGCCCTACTCAAGCGTAAATTTTACCTGGAATTTTTCGCGCTGGTCATGGAGCAATAGTTTATCGGCCCGCACAACATCCAAATCTTTTAACTCGGATTTTGAGTACGACATTATCGCAGCTTCGACATCTGTTAATTATAATATTTTTAAATTTACCTCAAATCTAAACCTGCGCCTTGACACAAGCCGAACTCGCGGGCAAAAACGTCGCGATGTTCAGGAAATTTATTACCCTTTAAAAACGTTTTTGGCTGGAACAGGCGGCGGCTACAATAAAAATAACTTTCCTATCGTCAGTGCTGGCTCGCTTTTTTCGCCGCGCTTTGGAGATACCCAGACACGCTCTCAACTTCAGTATATCCATCCTTTAATTCGCAGCATCGACAAGTTTTTTTGGATTCTTTATTTGGATCGTTTGGACTTTACTATGTTTTATAATTATGGTGGAGCTTGGTTTGATGGAGATTCTGACCGCGGATTTTCCAAGTCACAATTGTCTGCTGCTCAAGGTTATAATTTAGATTTTATTTTCGATAATAAAGGCGTTAGATTTAACGTGGGGCTCGGTGCTGGCCAGGTTTTCGGTGAAAATTTTAACGCCTACTTTACAAGCGGTTTTGATGCAGTATTTTAACCACAACAGCATTTTTAAAATATCCCTACTACTTGCTACTTTTTCATTATTTGCAAGTGCTGCTGGTCAGGGCGGTGGCTACTATCTTTTTTTAATCGTCATTCCTTCACTACAGTTTGTAACCGGCAATCAGACCCATTACATTAGTACTCTACTTTTGCGTCTGGGAATTTTGTGCATTTTGATTTGTCTTATTTTTTCTTTTGCGAATTTTTATAATTCCTATTTAGAACTTCCTCAACTTGCATTACCTATGGCAACTAGGCCGCAGTTAAAATTTCTTACAATGCTTCAATCACAGTTACCAAGCGCTGTCTTTTTTTCTGGTTGTGTTTTTATTGGCTGGAGCTTTATTCGAAATAGAAACCGCAGAGCAGCAAATTTTGATTTGCAAGGTGCTTACGAAAAAGCATTTTTATTGGCCTCCGCTATCTTATTAACATATGTTTTCATTCAGGTGCTTACTGGTTATGATTACCGTAGTTACGCTGCCTTCCGGCCCGATCATCAATACCCGAATGGCCTGTATCGTGCACAAGGATTTTACAGCCATCCGCTTGCTCTTGCTGGCGCTAGCTTAGCCATATTTGGATATTTTCTCTGGCTTGCTCTTAAGGAGAACACGCGACGCTTTGCGCGTCTAACCATCTCTATCCTTCATTTTTTGATTATTCTTGCAAGTGGCGGACGCTTTGCCTTTGTCATTGCGACTATTAGCCTTGTATTGTTTGTTGTTTTATTCGCCCGATCGATTTTCAAAAAAATACATAAAATTTATTATTTTGCAGGAATGCTTGTATTTACGACTTTGGTTTTTCTGTCTGGAATTTCTAACCGATTTGTTGAACTTTTTCAACGCTCAGACGAAAGACTTATTTTCTGGAAAATTTATTGGCAGATGTTTTTAGACCGCATATGGTTTGGACACGGGCAAGCTTGGATCAGTGTTTACCGAGAAAATTATTACAATAATCTGGGTTTTCAATCTCTCGAAAGAAAATATCACGCACATAATATTTATTTGCAAACGCTTGCGAACGTCGGAGTTATAGGAACGTTTGTGGTCTGTTTACTTTTTTTTGGAATGCTTTCTGTAACAAAAAAGCTTTTTATAAAACAACCGCAGATTTGGAACGCGCTGGTTTTTTCTTTATTTTTAAATTTTTGCAATGGCTTCACTCAAAACACGTTCTTTGACCCAGCAGTCGTGTATGTGTACCTGCATTTTTTAACGCTGGGGCTACTAGTGGCAATAACTAGAAAACTTTAATTTAAACTTAATTTATTGTAACACCTCGCTTTATCTAGCTTAAATCATGCTTAAGAGTTGACTTAAATCTTGCCTCCAATTACCCCGAAATTCCTTATTAGGAGCTGTTATTTCCTAAGTTGAATACAGGGGAGACCAGATGAAAATTCCGTCGTTATTTAAAGTTGTCGAAGTTGGGCATAAGGTGACTTCAACAGAATTTCGCAAACTTGAACAATATCACCAAGACTTAAAGGAACGTATCGGAGTAGCGGAACTAAGTATTCCATTTGAGAAAAGATTTCCATCGCAACCTTCTTTTCCAGATGGTAACAAAGAATTCGACCACCCAGAATATGCACACCCTTTATTTGCGTCGGATTTACTGATTAAAGATGATGCGTTCTGGCGGCAGAAAAGAAATATTAGCGTTCTGAAAAATATTCAAAAACGAATCGACATCCGCCGGGGCTATCAAAACTGGAACGATGTGGCTGCTGCTAGAGACGCCATTGAACGGGAATTAATTTTGATGCAAGTACGAATTTCACCACTTGACTCTTCAAAACAAAATTACGAGAAATTGCCGTTTTTAATGTTGCTGTATGGAATAAATCATTTTTATGGGTTGCAAGGTAATGGTCAGATGCCGTCACTGAATCCTATCCGAGTCACCGTTTAAAGTCACGATTTGTCCATTCGCCATTTCTAATATTTCGCTGTGATTAAATTTAGCATCTTGCTTATTATGGGTTACAAAAATTACCATAAATGAAAACTGCGTTCTAAGTGTGTGCACTAATTTTAATAAGTCATGCCGCAGCTCGCTATCTAGCGCAGAAAACGGCTCATCCATTAGCAAAAGTTCACACGGTCGCAGTAGAGCCCGGGCAATTTGCAACCTTGACTTTTCGCCACCAGATAATTCAGAGGGAAGGCGACTCAAATATTTCTGATCTAATTTAACTAAGTCAAGAACCTGCAAGATTTTTTCGTCTTTTGTCTTGCTGTCATCACCACTATCATGCAGGGCTAATTGCAAATTTTTCTGAACTTTTAAATGTTCAAACACTCCGTTTGCCTGAAAGATATAAGAGATTTTTCTACGTCCCGGCGGGATATTTTCTAGGGAGATTTTATTCAAATAGATGCTTCCGAATTCGGGGGTTAAAAAACCAACTAATAGCTCTAGCAAAGTTGTTTTTCCAGAACCAGATGGCCCAACAACACTAAGCCAAGAATTTTTGTTTAACGAAAAAGAATAAGCAAATTCTTTGTCCCCGCGATAAAACTTTAAATTTTTAACTTCAAGCATTTTGAGTGACCTTAAACGTCGATACAACAATACAAACAATCAGCAAAAATAACATAGCTGCAATAGCAGCATGGGTATGCTGATACTGACCCATAAGCCTATAAATTAGACCTGTAACGGTTTCAACCTGCGGCTTTGCGAGAATTGCAGTAACCGTGAACTGCCCGACTACCATAATAATTCCTAATAGAAATCCCTGCTTTAAAGAATGTTTAAATGCAGGTATGTATACGCTCTTAATTTGGTCGAAAATACTTATATTCATTATGCTTATTAATTTAAAATTTTGCTCGACGGTTTGTTTTATTACAACAAAGTGAAAAGGCAGTATAAATGCAAACAATCCTACAGCCTGAACAAATGGAATCGCTACTAATTTCCATATTGGAATTTTATTTTGTAACCATAATAAATACCCCAAACTACTGACCACCGGAGATGATGTAGCAAGGACGAATAGCAAACTTAAGAATCCCTTTGAGAATTTCTGATGGCCATAAATCTGTAACAAAACTCCGCAAAATGCCGCAACATAAACCACAATGTGACAGATAAAACTTCCGAAAAACGCAAATAAGAACGAGTATCGCAAGGCCAATAAAAAATCTGCGAATGGAAAACTGCGGAACTCACTTACTAGACTACTTATGCCTTCGACAAAAATTGCAGCAACTATTAAACCCAAAAAAGTTAAAATTAGAATCGGAAAAATTCTGTTAATTGGTGTCATTAAAAAATTCTTTGGCTGCGTATTTTGCAAGTTACTTCCTAATGGGAGACTTTTGAAAACCAAAAACCCGACACCTCCAAATATCAAGGACTGAAACAAAGCGAAAGTTAGTGCTTTTTGCAGATCGTACGAAAAAAATATATTTTGATAAATTAAAGTTTCAATCGTTGAACTCGATGGCCCGCCTCCAAGAATAATTGCCAATGTAAAATTTTGAGCTGTGATCAGAACAGTTTGAAAAAAAATTAACAGACAACTTTGTTTGCAGTACGGCAGCAAAACACTTTTCAAAAAGACTTTATCACTTAAATTTAGTATTTGCTTAACTCGCAATACTGATAAAGGCAAACCAGAAAAACTCTGTAGAAAAACCGCCGTAGAAAATGGAATTGCAAAAAATAAATTAGCCACCAACACACCTGTCAGCCCGTAAACACTTGCATGTGGAAAAATCTGTCCCAGCCATCCGGATCTTCCAAAAAGCAGGACAACTCCAAAACCTGCAACGATAGATGGAATGGAAAAAACACTTCCCAAAAGATTTACAATTCTGCTTTTATTTGAATCAAATAAATAAAGTGCGAGAATAAATCCGAACAATACACTTAAGAATCCACTTAAAATGCTTTGTAGAAAAGTGAAACATAGCGCGCTTTTAAAGTCTGGTTGCAAAAGGAATTTAAAATCAAAATGACTATGATTAGGATCCAAAAAAAGTTTTTGTGAAATAACAAATATTGGAAACGAAAAGAAAGCACTAAGCAACAACAAGCACAGAATAGAAATCAAAGTACTTCGGTGAATTTTTGTATTCCACTTAAAAAATTTTAAGCCATGCCTCGACAAGTTTTGACTTTCCTAATTGTGTAAGATTTTCGTCCGAAACTTTCAAAATTGTGGCAGGTTCCATTTGTTCAAGCAAAGCCTTTGTTGTGATTAGAGGTCTTGCATCCGGATTAACTGGAAGCATCCAGTTTTTTTCGGCGATAAGTTTTTGTGCAGGTGGTGAAACTAAAAATTTCAAAAATCCTAGCGCTAGTGTTTTATTTTTTGCTTGCTTCAAAACGGCCGCATACTCAACTTGCTTTAGTAGCCCTTCCTCAAAATAAATGGCCTTGTAGCGTTTGGAATTTTCTCGCTCGCGATGATAACTTTCACTAGTGGTGTAGCTCCAAACCATCCCGCTCTCCCCCCTGGTAAATAAGCCATAGGTTTCACTCCATCCTTTTCCGACCGTCAAGGTTTGCTCTTTTAATTTTGCCAATTGAAGCGGTAAATCCTGCTTAAAAACACTTTGCAAACTTAAAAGCAGTCCAAGGCCAGGGCTCGAGCTTCTTGGATCCTGCAGAATTAACTGTTTTCGCAAATTTTTCGCTAGCAGAAATTCGCGCCAAGTTCCTGGTATTTTTTTGATTTTCTGAGTATCAACTATAAAGGTCAGATAGCTATAATCAACCGGAAGAAAATTACCATGAATCTTTTCTGATAAATTAGCGCTTATGGATTTTATTTCCGCTGGTGCTAAACCCTCGGTATAGGCCATCGCGTCGACTAAATTATAACCATCAAGGCCTAAAATGAGATCACTGTCTCCTTTACCTTGCGAAAGTTTTAAATCTGCCAGAATTGCAAGGCTGTTTTCCACAAGGCGAAAGTCCACGACGCATTGGCGGGTTTTTTCGAATAATTCTTTCGCTGCCTCGCCGGCACTATGTTTTCCAGCAAAACCAGAATAGGTGAGCACCCGCAGCGTGGGCTTATTTGCCGCCGGAGAAACCATTGAAAATGTCATTATACTGACCACGAACCCCAACGTTAAATAAATATACTGCATCACTCGTCCAATTGTTTAAGTTTTTCTCTTGTTCCAGTAGACTCAACATCTTAACTGTTGATATATGAGGAACTATGCCTGGAATTTTTAGCACTGTCATTCTGCAAAAGCTCGACTGGCCTTTACTGGTTGAAAAACTTGCAGGCAAAGCTCAAGCCATCGAGGTAGCAGATAATTTGCGCAATCTTGTTCCGCACTTCCGGCGCTCAGATATGGCCGAATTGCAGACACAATGGCAAAATATTTCGTCTTTGAAAGCCATTCTTAGACTAGGATTTAGGCCTCCAGTCGGATCTCTTCCGGTTATGCGAAAAATTTTTGCGGCTTCGGAAAAAGGTCAACTTTTAGAAAGTTTGGACTTGCGAAGTATTCTCGAAATACTTTTATCGACTAAGCGAGTGCTGGGATTTGCCTCGGATTTTTCGCAAAAAAGTTCTGTTCTACAGCACTTTAAAACCCAGCTCTCACCTTTGCCAAAACTTGCTCAGATTATTGAAAAATCTATCGGCGTAGACGGGGATATTTTAGATGATGCCACTGCCGAATTGCGTGAGATTAGGCGGCAAAGAATTTCGCTGCGCAAAAAAATTGAAGAAGTTTTAACAACCCTTATGCATCAGTCACCGGTTGAAGATTATTTGCAGGATCAGTTTTTTACGGTGCGTAATGAACGTTACGTTTTGCCCATTCGACTTGATGGAAGAGGCCGTGTGGCAGGCTCAATTGTAAGTATTTCAGAATCGGGTCAGACGCTTTTTCTGGAACCTAAACAAGTGGCTGCAATGAATGAACAGCTCCAGGAATCCGATGTGGCGGAACGGCTGGAAATCTTAAATATTTTGCGTAACTTAAGCGCGCAGGTTGCAAGTTCCCTAGATAGTTTGAAGACAAATTACGCAGAGCTTTTGGATCTTGATAGCTTGGCTGCCAAGGCTGCTTTTGCACTTGAAACAAACTCTGGAATTGCAGAAATTTCGAATGAGCCCGTGCTCCATCTTCTGGTTGCCACACATCCTTTGTTAGATTTATCGGCAAATAAACTTTCCACTGTTATTGCAAACGATATTGTTTTAAATGCCCAAAATTATGCCTTGATTATATCTGGGCCAAACGCTGGCGGAAAGACCGTGGTACTAAAAACTGTCGGCCTTGTACACGCCATGGCCCATGCAGGACTTTTAATTCCCGTGGACGAAAAATCCAAGATTTATTTCTTTGAAAATTATTTTTTGGAATTAGGAGATTCTCAAAGTCTCGGCAACAATCTTTCAACTTTTTCGGGTCACTTAATGGGAATTTTACCTGCGGTTCAAAGCGCCGGATTAAACGATTTGGTTTTACTTGACGAATTGGCAACCGGAACTGACCCGGAAACAGGTTCCGCAATTGCTCAGTCTGTTATCGAACATTTAGTGCAGAAAAAATCATTAACTATCGTGACGACGCATTATGACCGATTAAAAACTTTGGCTTTTGAAAACCAAAAATTCCGCAATGCATCCATGGAATATACGCTTGATTCCATGGCGCCAACTTATAGATTGATTCTTGACGTTCCGGGTCAAAGTTATGGCCTAGAACTAGCAACTCAAATAGGAATTCCTGGCAGTATTATTGCGAGGGCTCGTGACTTGCGAGGGAACACCGAATCGAAATTAGATTTGGCGCTGGCGGAACTTTCCGTGCAGCGAATGCGCTCGGAAACGTTAGGAGCAGACCTGCAAAAGAAACTATTGGCGGCTGAAGAGGAAAAATTTCGCTGGCAGCAAGAGTGTAAGCTTTTGGAAGATTCGAGAAAAAATGCAACTCAGTCGGTAACAGCTTATTACGAGGATCAGATAGAATCTCTACGGAAAGATTTGGAAGAGAATACAATCCAGCTGAAAAAATCTTTAAAAAACGTTGTGGATGATGAGATGAGAGAGGATGTGCTTAATAAAAAACATCTGGCGCAAGAATCTTTAAAAAATATTTCTACCGCTTTGAAAAACTTATCTAAAAGTGATGTGCCAACTCCTTCTGAGCCTGTGCAATTGGAAGAATTAACGGTTGGGCAACAGGTATACATTCATAGTATTTCCAAAACAGGCAAGATTTTAAAAATTCCAGACAGCAAAAATTCTCCGGTAGAAATCCAAATTGGAATTATGAAAATGCGGGTACCGTTAAAAGATATTGCGTTAAGTAAGGATGCAGCTCCTTTCGAACCGATTGGAAAGATTATTTCTTCAACACAAACCCGGCCAGTCGCCCGAAGTCCGATCAAAATGCCCGAGCTTGTTCTTCGAACTCCGACAAATTCGCTGGATTTGCGTGGGTTTGAAGTAGATCAAGCCACTAAAGCAACCCTAGATTTTATCGACAAATCAATGCTGCGCGGAGAATCAACTATTTTAATTATCCACGGCCATGGCTCTGATCGCCTGAAAACGGAAATTCGCGCACTTTTAAGCAGCGAAATTCCTTATGATGTTGTGTTTAGACCCGGAATTTTACAAGAAGGCGGAGACGGGGTGACTATTGTTTGTTTGGGGTAATTCTTAAAAGATCGAGTTTCTTCAAAGTATTTTTCTTAGACAAAGTCGCGTGCTAGTCGGGCCGGCCGTCAGGCAACTACCTAATTCTTAACAGACTTTTAAAACTCTGATAGGAATGACTCATGCTTTGGCAGATCCCGCCGATAGCTAGCAAGAAGTGAGGGTACCGCGTCAGATGGCTAATTTTTTCCATAAACTAAGTCTTCGAACCAAACTATTTCTGTTCGCAGCAATAGGAGCTACCTGCGTTATTTTCGTGGGCACAGCGTCTTTTATTGCTTCGCACAGAACGATCGCCGAGTACCGAAAAATAGCACTCAAAAATCTCCCAACATCCCTCATTGCAACAAATATGCGCGGCATCGCAAAAGATGTAAGAGCCATGGTCTTTCGCTTGGGGTTATCTAATCTCCCCGCAGATGAGTTGGAAAAAATTTCCACTCGTATCACGGACTTAATTTCGCAATATGAAGAAGCCGAAACTGAATACAACGCCTTGTCTTTTATAGCTGGTGAAAAAGAGCTTTATGATGCGCAAAAAATCAATTGGGACCGTTGGGTTGTTTCAGTTCAAAGTGCCCTGTCATCAAGATTAAAGCAGACGCCCGAAGGCATGAGTGATTACGTAGCAAAATTGGCGGGTGAATTTCGCGAAAACACTAATACCTATCTTCAGAGTATCAATGATCTGGTGTCTTTTCATCAGGAGCAGGCACGGTTTTCTCGAGAACGAGCTGAAAAAAGCGAGATATTAGGAACCTATACTTCGATTGGGTTAATTTGTTTTGGTTTTTTATTTTCGATGATTGTAGGGTTTTTATTTGGTCGAAACCTTTCTCGAACGTTGCTGATTATGTCGGAAAAGCTTCAAAACGGAAGTTTAAATATGAATCGTGCAGCAGCAACTGTGGCGACTATGAGTCAGGATTTGGCAAGTGGAGCTCAAGAACAAGCTGGAGCGATTCAGCAAACTTCGGCCGCTATGGTCGAAATCTCTTCGACGGTATCAAGAAGCGCGGAAAATGCGGCGCATTCACAAAAATCTGCACACGACTCCCAGCAGAACGTGGAGAATGGCAAAGGGGCCATCGAAAGTCTTCTTTCAGGTCTTGATTTGTTGCAAGGGAGCAATAAAAACCTGTTTGCTCTTGTTGGTGATAACACTCAAAAAATGGATTCACTCGTGCAAATTATTAAAGAAATTGAATCGAAAACAAAAGTGATCAACGATATTGTTTTTCAGACAAAATTATTATCTTTTAATGCATCTGTTGAAGCCGCACGAGCAGGAGAAGCAGGTAAAGGCTTTTCTGTAGTCGCTGAAGAAGTTGGAAAGCTCGCGCAAATGAGTGGGACTGCAGCAAAAGAAATTTCGACTATGCTTCTGCAGAGCATAGAGAGAGTTAGTCAGATTGCGACTGAATCAAAAACCACAACAAACAGCTTAACTAGCGAAGCCAATCAAAGGTTTGCTGCGATCATGGAACGTGTCAAAGCTTGCCAAGATACTTTTGGAAGAATATATTCTGGGAACGTCGAAGTGGTTCGCGGCATGGAACAAATTTGCGATGCTTCTAAAGAACAGGATCTCGGAATGCAGGAAATATCCAAAGCGATTTCAAGTTTAGAGACGACTACGCAGGCCAGCGCCGCAACCTCTGACAAAGCTTCAGAAGCCGCATCAGACTTGGCAAGAGAAGTCGATGAACTTAAACTCGTTATTCAAGAATTGCAGACCACTGTAAAAGGTGGGGGAGCAAAATCGGATTTTGTGAGTGCAGCTGAAAATAGAAAGAAGAATGATAACTTCGCGCTTAGTAAAGGTAAGGAGGTCTTACCTTTTCGAGACGCGGCTTAATTTAGGGGTTCGTATGAAAAAGTTGATTGCTGTTGTAATATTTAGTGTGATGGCTGTAGGTCAAGCTCAAGCTTCTTCGGTATCTGAGTGCAAAAGCAAATTAAAAGAAACCCGTGAAGCACTATTAAAACTTTTGGAAGGCGGCAAAAAAGACGATGCGCAACTTGGAAAAGTGAAAAGCACAAGTGACCAGATGGACACGTGCTTGTCCGGCCTAAAAGCTCCTGCAGGAAAAGAAGCAAAACTTGATGAGCTGAAAAAAATCTGGGGCGAATTCAACGGCCTACGAAAAAGCGAAGTGTACCCTGCTATTGAACAGGGCGATTTTGCCAAGGCTAAGGGAACAGTTGTAACTGGCGTTCAAAAAGAACGTATGACTAAAATGAATGGTGCGTTTGAACAGCTTTCAGGCGATCTATAAAAACTCAATTAAGGTCCGGACTTTGGGACGGACTGAAAACAATTGAATCTTGTTTGGGTTACTTTAGGGCCCGTCACAAAATAACTTATACTTCTTGCCGACAATTTCTATTCATCTTCACAATTTTTCTTGGTAAAAAAATCCTCATTTGTCGCGGACAA
>JAYVPO010000186.1:0-13463 GCA_043757325.1 bacterium | reverse complement strand
GCACTGCAAAAATATTTGCTGCGGCCCTGTCTGATTTTTATATTTCCAAAGAAGACAAATTAAAATTGCAGGTTTTTCGTGGTGCGGTGCAGATGTTGGAAAACACCTATACGGCTCCGGTAGAAATCGTTGAAAATACTGAAGTTAGGCCCCTTCATGAACTCAGTCTCGACGATTTATTTGAAGAAACCACACCTCATTTAACTTTCGATGACTCCAAGAATTATGAAAAAGATTCCAAATCACTTGTGGTCGACCAGTTGTTCCCACAAGACCAAAAAGATAAAGCCTACGCCGCAGCACAGAAAAAATTCTACGACGAAAAAGATTACGAAGCAGTTTTGGAAATTTTGCTGCCATTTTCTGAACAAGACAACTTTAGCTCTCTAATGTTACTGGCATGGTCAAGCTATAACTTAGGGCTAATCGATCAAGCAGAAACTCTTGCGACCATGGCGAGCGAAAAAAACAAAGATTTCGCCAGCCCGTATTCTTTAAAAGGACTGATTTTTTTCGAGCGAAAACAATGGGTAAAATCTGAGGAAAGTTTTAGCGAATCAGCGTCCAAAAAATTTACCACTGATGGCGAACTAAAAAAACCAGACGTTTTCTATCACTTAGGATTGATCCATTTTTATTTGGAACAAGATCATCAAAGCCGAAGTGCCTTTGAGAAAAGCCTGTGGCTTCAAAAGGATGAAACCAAGAAAAAATCTGCCAAGGATTACTTAGAAGAATTAGAAAATCGCAGGAACTTTACACTAAATCTTTATGGCGGTTTATTTTCTGACAGTAATCTTTTTAAGCGACAGGATTTTATCGATACGGATTTACCTGATGATTTAAAAAATAATGCGGCAACTGGAATACATACGGACCTGCAAGCAAAGTATTTTAGAGTTCATAGCAAAAAAGCAGAAGTAAGCTTAGGACTAGAATTTGATCGGCGCGATTTTTTAACCGCATCTTTTCGTGGAATGGGGATTTTGCAACAGACATTTAGCCTAAATTTAGCTAGAAACTGGTTTCGAAGTGATCGACAGATATTTGGAATTGCATTGACTCCTTATTTGAAACTAGATTCCGTGGGCCAGAAAAGAGCCCTTGACACTATGGGATTCGCACTAACTTTAAAGACATTTTTTCTAACGGATACTTTGTGGGTATTTAAACAAGAAAAAGGTGTGGATCCTTTTCCCGCAGAGCAGCATTTTTACGATCCTGCAACCGCCACCGAAGCTTTTGCAACCGACCGGTCGGTATCTATCCGTAGACTTTCGGCTGATTTTAAAATCCTTAAAAAAGAATCATTTTTATTAGCTTTCAAAATGGACCGCGAAACATTTGACTACGCAAGCGAATTTTCTGCGGCGAGTAGTTTCAACACTTCGCGCATGACTGTACCGATGACGTACTTTTTTTCTCGAAGATCCAATCTAGATTTTAATCCTTTTTACCAAAAAACAAGTTTTACCGTAACTCGCGATGATACGCTTACGGGTGTTTTGGTAAAACATAAGTATTTTTTGAATCCAAGTCTGCTCCTGAGCTCAGAACTAGGATTTGCCAGCAATACTTCTTCGATTGATGAATACAATTACAAGAAAAATTACGGTGAACTCGGACTAGGCTGGAGCTACTAATCTTCTGCCAAACTTTTCGCAACATCGTGTAATTCCGCCCGCAACTCAGCAGGAATCTTTACACCATACTTATCAAAATAATGGCCGATTTCGGTGTTTTCTTTTTTCCAAGAATCATTTTTGACGGCTACCAAATCATGCATCGTTTCGGCGGAGACATCGATGCCACGAGTGTTGATCGCGCCTTTAAGTGGCACAAAGCCTATGGCTGTTTTAGTAGCGTCCACCCGGTTATGACAGCGATCTAAAATCCACCGTAAAACCCGCATGTTTTCGCCAAAACCAGGCCATAAATACTTCCCGCTCTCATTTTGTCGAAACCAATTCACATGAAAAATTTTAGGCAAATGCGTGTGTTTTTTGCCAATTGAAATCCAGTGGCTCCAGTAATCGGCGAAATTATAACCGCAAAAAGGCTGCATTGCCATAGGGTCTCTACGCACAATGCCGACGGCACCCGTTGCCGCCGCAGTGGTTTCTGAAGCGACACTCGCTCCTACTAAGACGCCGTGATTCCAGCTTTTAGATTGATAGACAAGTGGTGCCACTTCTTTGCGACGCCCGCCAAAAATCATTGCGGTTAATGGAACACCTTCGGGATTTTCTGCGGCGGGACTGTAACTGGCGCATTGCTTAGCAGCTACCGTAAAACGTGCATTAGGATGCGCCGCCGGACCGTTTTCTTTCTTAAACAGTGCTCCTTTCCAGTCGATTAAACCTTCGGGCGGATCTTTGGTTAATCCCTCCCACCAAGGTTCGTTTTCGGTGGTCAAAGCAACATTCGTAAAAATCGTATCTTTATAAAGCATGTCTAAAGCTGTTGGATTTGTTTTGGCGCTGGTCCCTGGCGCGACTCCAAAATAACCGGCTTCGGGATTGATTGCATAAAGTCTGCCGTCTTTTCCCGGTTGAATCCAGGCGATATCATCTCCTACAGTCCAAACTTTCCAACCTTTATATTCTGCTGGTGGAATAAGCATGGCCAAATTTGTTTTGCCGCATGCCGAAGGAAAAGCTGCTGAAATATAATCGATCTGGCCTTCAGGACTTTCGATCCCAACAATGAGCATATGTTCTGCGAGCCAACCTTCAGAACGCGCCTGATAACTTCCAAGGCGCAACGCGTGGCATTTTTTCCCTAAAAGTGCATTTCCACCGTAGCCAGAGCCAATACTTTTTATGGAAAGTTCTTCTGGAAAATGCATCACAAATCTTCGATCTGGAGATAAATCTCCAATCGAATGCAGCCCTTTTATAAAGGCGGCTTCCTTTTCGATGCGTTTTAAAGCCGCTGCTCCCATGCGCGTCATAATTCGCATATTCAAAACAACATAGGCACTATCGGTAATTTCAACCCCACACCGTGATAGCGGTGAATCGATTGGACCCATGCAATAAGGAATCACATATAAAGTTCTTCCTTTCATGCAGTTTTTAAATAGCTTGTCAATTTTCTCGTGGGCTTGTTTGGGCTCCATCCAGTTGTTATTCGGCCCAGCTGCTTCCTGTTCTTTTGTACAAATAAATGTAAGATGCTCTGTTCTGGCAACATCAGTGGGATCGCTTCTGTGCAAATAGCATCCCGGATGTGTTTTCTGGTTGAGCTCAATAAAACCACCATCCGCAAGCAATTTTTGGGTTAAATTTTCTTTTTCCTTTTCTGATCCGTCGCACCATAAAATGCATGCAGGCGTCGTTAATTCCGCAACGCTTTTTACCCAGTCGGTCAGAGATTTCAATTGTGTCGTCATAGTTTCAAACACACCTTTCTAAGTTTTAATAAATAAACTATCTTCAATATAGTGACAAATATCAACTAATATAGCACGAGCTCGGTTGACAGATTTTGCGCTACTGCCTTATTAGATGTAAGTATACAGGAGTGAAACCTTAATTATGAAACTAAAACTATGAAACTAAAAAATTGCCTTTTCTCATTCGTAATTCTTGTCTGTAGTTCTAGATTACTAGCCCTTGATCTTCATGTCATTCGCTTGGGAGGGTTACCAAGTTGTGCTGTTGAGAAAGCTGAAAAAACGGAAAAAACCGAAACGGGATTCACTTTGGTGCCCGATTATGCAACTCGACAGTTTGATCAATTTGTTGCCGATATAAAAAAATCTGGAAAATCTGTGGAAGTTACGTTTTCGTGTTTTGGCCCAGAAATCTTTCAGCTTATTGCAAGCCGTGGTCAGGTGGACTTTCGGTTTCAAAAATACCGAGGTGCTGAACCTTTTGTGCAAGAAGATTTCTCCGCAGAATTTGTGTCTGATTTAGAAATTTTAAATCAGAATAAAATTCCAAAAGCACTAAAGTCTTTTTTCGATTATGTGCTTAAAATTCAAAAAGACCAGAAACCCACGCGGACTGTTGTGTTAGGAATTTCCTATGGTGCGTGGCTCGGTATGCAGCTTGTTGCGTTACAAGATTTAAAGGTGGATTTGTTTGTAACAGTTGACGCCATTAGTCCGGTCAATTGTAACGTGAATCTTTTTTGGAAAAATTGGAATGTTGTCCAACCAGGTTGTGTGATTTTTCCCCAGGATATTAAGGATAAAACCCTAGAAAAAGTTCAAGATTTAGCCAAAAATTGGGTGAATTTTTATCAGAGACAGTTTTATTTTCTGCATTCGACAAGATCCGTTCATGCGGACGAGAATATTCTTTTACAGGTGCCTGAAGGTTATAAATTCTTCAATAACCAGCACGCGCACGCGATTGAAAGCCCTGAGATTTGGGAGCTTTTGAGCAAAAAACTATCCGAACTTTAGGCCCTTTAACATGATTCTGTTGGGTGAGAAGATCATTTGATTTCCATCCTAGAAATCTGGCCATCCTCGGCCTCACACTTCAGAAGTTAGTAATAACTTCTATTCATCTTCGTAGAGTTTATTTTAGAAACTCATCCCACCTTGAATCATCGTAAAGGTTTTAACCTTCAATTATCTTATCGAACGGAAGAAAAAAACCTTTAATCAGGTCTCTGCAACTAGCACGGAGCAAAGTTTAAAGGTAATGTAGACCTTATGAGCGAAGTAATTGAAACAAATCAGCTTTCACGAGTTTTTAAGATTTATAAAAAAAAATCTGGAATTCTACCTACTCTGAAAAATATTTGGCAAAGAGAGTCTATTGATAAACTCGCCTTGGCTCCGACTAGTTTAAAAATCAACAAAGGTGAAATTGTAGGCCTTGTTGGTGCAAATGGCGCAGGTAAAACAACCCTTCTAAAAATCCTTTCTGGGCTTATTTTTCCAACGTCAGGTGAGGCCTTGGTTTTAGGACAGGTTCCATGGCAACGAAAGAATTCTTATCTCTCAAAAATGAGTATTTTACTTGGCCAAAAAAACCAACTTTGGTGGGACATTCCAGCCAACGATAGTTTTGAATTATTGATGACTATCTACCAGCTGGAAAAAAACTTAGCCCGCAAGAGAGTTGTTTATCTGGCCGAAACTTTGGCTTGCACTGGGCAACTGGAAGTCCCTTTGCGAAGGCTATCTTTAGGCGAAAGAATGAAAATGGAGCTTATAGGAAGCCTTCTTCACAAACCCGAAGTTCTATTTTTGGACGAACCAACAATTGGCTTAGACATTGTGGCTCAAAAAACCGTGCGCGAATTTCTGCTGCAGTATTCTAGCGAAGAAAAACCGACTATTATTTTGACCAGCCACTATATGGACGACATTGCTTCATTGTCAGATAGACTTTTGTTGATTAGCGCAGGCAAAATTTCCTACGATGGAACCGTTGAAGAATTTACCAAAGCCGCAGTTTTAAAAAAGCCAACTGAAGCGGGCAAAATTGAACAAAATTTTGAAGATGTGATTCACGATTTTCTCCAACAAAATGCGACGAAAAAATAGCATGAGCAGCCGTTTTCTTCTTTTTTTTTCGTATATTAAACTTGGACTAATGAACCATCTGCAGTTTCGTATGGATTTATTTTTTGACAATGTGCTGCAGCCTTTTACCGCATTGTTTGTTGAATATATGATGTGGGCTGCAGTATTTGCAAGTCTGCAAGCCACGACACTTTTAGGATTTTCGAAAGAACAATACTTGGCTTACGCGGTGTGGGCATCGTTTGCCGCCCGTACCAATGCCAACTGGACGTATCAGCATAAGATGATTCGAGATATTGAATCGGGCCAAATAAATTCCATCATTGTGCGACCTATGTCTTTTTATGACTATTACTTGGGGCAGTTTCTTGGTTACACCCTTTTTAGAGCGATTCCGAGCCTTGTTTTTCCGGCATTTTTTTGTGTGATTTTAAAACTGCCTTTTTATCCGGAGCGCTTGTGGGTAGCAGTGCTGGTAAGTTTTTGTTATTTAATTTTTATTTATACGCTTGGATTTTGTGTTTCGTGTATTGCGTTTTGGCTTACTAAAGTGAATTCCTTTGTTGCGGCAATTAATATCGGAATATGGACAATGTCAGGCGAGCTTTTTCCGATTGATCTGGTGCCGCAACCTTTGCAAAGTATTTTGTTAAAACTTCCATTTGTGAATGCGGTTTATATACCGATTGGTTATTTAACGGGTCGGTTTGATGCGACTGTCGTCGCTACAAGTATAGGCTACCTCGCCTTGGCGATTATGATTGCGATGCTCATCGCTTACTATACGTGGCATCGCGGCCTAAAGTCCTATGTCGGAACGGGAGCGTAACGGTTGCCATGCTGCGTTATTTGTCAATCCTTGGAGCGATTTTTAAAGCCAGTTTGATTACGGATCTTTCGTATCGTTTAAATTTTTTTCTCAAAATTTTTACCGATTTAATTTGGTATTTTACGCAGATAAGTGTTTTCGAAGTTCTTTTTCTACATACTAAAATTATTGCTGGATGGAATTTGCAGGAAATGCGCATTTTTTTGCTAGTATTATTTTTAGTGGATGCTCTGTACATGATTTTTTTACATGAGAATATGGATACCTTTTCCGACCGAGTTAGAAAAGGCGAACTCGACATGATTCTTGCGAAACCTATCGACTCGCAATTTATGATTAGCTTTAGCAAGATGAGCACACCGTACGTGTTTAATGTATTCATGGTTGCAATTGTTTTAGCATACTTTGTCCACGCAAGCCATTTACCAGTAACCTGGCTCAGTGTGGCGGCTTTTTTGTCTATGCTTATTCCCGCAAGTTTAATTTACTATTCGGTACGCTTTTTTCTCAGTAGCTTGGCGATTATTTTTGAAGAAGCCACTTCCGTAAACTACCTTTGGTATCAGCTTTATAGGTTTTCCTATCGGCCCATCGAAGTTTACCCAAGGTGGATGCGAATGGTAACTTTAACGATTCTGCCGCTAGGGTATCTTATTAATGCCCCCGCGCATATTCTGGTGAAAGGATTTGACGCCAGTCTGTTCTTTGGCTCGTTTATTTTTTCAGGGTTGATTTTTATGTGTAGCCGAATGTTTTGGCGCTATCTATTATCACGCTACAGTTCCGCGAGTTCTTAATATTTATGAACCGATTTGTTTTAACTTTAGTATATAAATATAAAACGCAATTTTATTGCGGGCTGATTTTAGCGTTATTCTTAGGGGTTTTTTCGGTTGTGATCTCGTCATTGGCGGGACCTTCGCTTAAATTATTAACAGATGCAACCGCTGGAGATATTTCCTGGAAAAATTTATTTGGTGAAATCCTTGGGCTATATTTAACCAAAATGACTGGCGAAGCTTCAATTCAGACTTCGGCGCTATTGGCCAAAATCCCGATATATCTGGTAATTTTTGCATTCCTAAAAGCGTTGTCCACCGGGCTTCAGTGGAGTCTTTTTGAAAATCTTGGCGAAAAGATTTCGCGCGATCTGCGAGCCGAAATCGTGGAGTTATTTGTTAATTCGAGCTTTCAATATCTCTATCAAAATGAATCCGAAGAAAAATCATTCGATCACAAGCTTTCATCTGGCATCGGAAATGACATAAGGTTTTTACGCGAATATATTGTGCATTTTTGGGGTGGATTGCCGCGCGAAGGATTTCAATTATTTTTACAGGGAATATTTCTCATTTTACTGTCCCCCAAACTTTTTTTGTTTTTTCTGATCGCGCTTGTTCCGATCGGGCTCATTTTGGCTCAACTCGGAAGGAAAATTCGAAAGCGCTCCAAAAAAATGCTAACCGATTTCAGCAGTTTAACCGAGTGGCTTCAGCAACGGCTTTTGGGCTACGAAACAATAAAGCAATTTAAAACCGAGAAAATTGAACAACAGAAATTTGCCATTTTAAGCTATAATCTAAGTCAAAAAGCCCTAGCAACGGACCGGGTCAAAGCCCGCACAGCACCGTTGGTAGAACTCATGGGCTTGCTAGGATTTTCTGGTGTTTTAATGCTGGCTTTGAAGTTTTCACACCAAAGTCAGATACCGGGTAGTGTCTTGTTGTCCTTTTTTACGGCGCTAGCGCTTTTTTCTCAGGCCCTTGGAAATCTTAGCCGGTATTTTAATTCAAACCGCGAAGCCAAAGAGGCCGTTTTGAGATTGTTAGAACTTAAAAGTTTACTCACCGCGGCAAAATTGAAAACTCAGAAATTACTGTTAACAACTTCCGAAAAAACCTATTTGGAGATCAAAGATTTAAATTTTTGTTTTGGTGAGAAAATTATTTTGGAAAATTTTAATAAAACTCTTTCCGGCGGTAATATTTATGGGATTGCGGGGCCTTCAGGGGTTGGAAAGTCTACGCTTATGAAGATTTTGCTCGGCCTTTTGCCTCCAAAAAGTGGCAAATTAGCATTTTTCGCAAGCCAAGAGAGCGCGTATCCGGTAGCCTACGTGCCGCAGACTATGACGGCTTTTGAGGGCACGGTTGGAGAAAACATAGCTTATCCGCTCGTAGATTTTAAGGAACATGAAATTTATGAAGCACTAGAAAAAGTAAAGATGAAAGAATTTGTAAAAAATCTTCGGGGTGGACTTTCGACGTTGATCGTCGACGCGGGGTTTTCGGGTGGTCAGTTGCAAAGAATATTTTTTGCACGGATTTTTTATTTAAAAAGTCTGTTTATTTTTATTGATGAAGGCACATCGGCACAAGATCCTGAAAACGAAAAAATTATTTTAGATGCGCTAACGGAATTAAAGCTACAGAACCGGTGCGTCATAATGATCGCGCATCGTGAAAATGTAAAAATGTTTTGCGATGAATTAATCTACCTAGCGCCGCTTAGGAGTGATAAATGATTATTGGAGTTCTATGTTAACTCATCCGTTGCTATTTATTTTAATCGGCCTCATTGCAGGAATTTTGTCAGGCCTATTTGGCATTGGCGGTGGCATAGTCATCGTCCCTGCATTGATTTTTTTCACGGGAGTTTCCCAGCAGTCTGCAAGCGGTACGTCATTGCTTGCGCTTTTGCTTCCAGTGGGAGTTTTGGGGGCATTTGAGTACTACAAGGCTGGCAAAATTGGACCAGAGGATCTTAAAGCTGGTCTATTGATTGCGCTTGGACTTTTTTTTGGTGCCTATTTTGGTTCGAAACTAGCACTTTCTATCTCGGAAATTTTATTGCGAAAAGTTTTTGCGGTCTTTATGGTATTCGTTGCGATAAAAATCTGGTTCGGGAAATAAAATATAAAAAGAATGAAACAGGCATACCATCAATGATTCAAACTAGCGCGCAAGTGCCGCCGCTCCAAATAACGCCTTTAAATCCTGATCGTTGAACGTCAGACCACCGCCCGCAAATAGGTTGGGTGTTGTAGAGTCTTCTCTGGTTCGAGGATCTTTGTCTCGAGTGATATCGTCCCAGCCAAACATTCCGTAAATATGGTTGAAAAATAAAATACTAACGTACGCTTTGACGTGAGCTGTGCGCCGAACCTCATTGCGCCGGATTTTCCAATCGAACGCTTCCACAGTAAATCGGATGTTATCCCGCCAGACATAGTAGTCGGTTCCGATGCCTCCAGCCGATTCAAATAGTCCAACCCGTAGGACAACATCATACCAACGCTTTGCTAACTGGAGATTAAACTTTGTGGCTTTAGTCTCTTCTGTTCGCTCGCGAATTTTAGTTTGGTTATCAGTCGCACTAACTTGCTCGGTTGTTGTCTCTTTGGTTGCTTCACGTCCATCGGTCAGGCCGAGTAAATAATAACGGTCGGGCCGAGTCCTAAATAAAATATTAAAATAACTTTGTGAGGACTGATCGTTTCGACCTTCGACGTGGGCATCCACTGTGATTTGCAATTTATTTGCGGGTGAAAGAATCTCTCGAACATCTTTTACCGCACCTTTGATTTCTTGAATCACAGAATCATCGTTGACAAGTTTGCCCAAGGTACCTTCGCCTTTTTCAACTTTCTCAGAAATTAAGCGGATGTTTTTAGTTGCCCCTTTCACGTCACTCATGGAATCGTCAAACGATGCTATAATACGGTTAATTTTTGCTTTGTTCTCGTCATCAAGTACATCCTTTAGATTTTTTGAAAAGGCTTTTAAATCGGCTGTGGTTCCTTGAATGTTTGAAACAATGGACTGGACGTCCTTTTCGCGGTCACCCACTGATGCACGAATGGTTTCGCCAGTTTTTCTTAAGTCAGCAGTAAGTTTTTCAACATTCACTAAAATATCTTTTAAAGATCTTTCGCCTTCTTTATTGCCCACAACACTTGCGAGAGTTGAGGTAATTTTTTTAACATCTTTGCCAATAGAACCAACAAGCCCAATAACGCCTTGCAGGTCCATAGAATCTTCCGATTTGGGGATCATACCGCCATCGCTAATGTACTGGCCCGTATCGTCTGCGCGAATGATTTCGAGAAAAACGTCTCCAAGTAAACCGCGCGTGCGCACGTCGACTTTCGAATTGACAGGAATCAAAACCCGATCTTCAACTTCAATGGTAATCTTTGTTGCATTTGCTTCTAAATCAACGGAATAAACTTTTCCCACCGTTACACCGTTGGTTTTAACGTGAGTTTTTGCGATTATTCCTGAAGCATCTTTTAAAATGGTGTAAAACTTTTTGTTTTTAGACGTTTTAAAAAAATTAGGTGTCAAAACAAAAAGCATATAGCCCAGCGTCGCAAGAGCGACAAAAGCAAAAAAGCCGACTTTAAATTCCGAGCTAAAGTTTTTATGACCAAGACTTTTCAACTTAAAAACCTATTTCAACGATTAATTATTAGTATCGACCATTTTTACCTATTTCAAAATAGGACATTATTGCCCTGTTGATTTTAGAAAACTTAACAAAAATTGATATATTAATTCGCTGGTGCGAAATGGTAACAATGACTTCGTTGACCTCAAAGAACCCTTCTTGCCGTGCGAATAGCGTAACTTCTCAATAACCTCCGGTTGACACTGAATGCAGTTTTCTGCCCGGGTTAATGTTTTCTGCATTTCTTACCTCTACGTCTATCCTTGTCTTCGGCATCGGCCTTGTCGTTGCCTTTTGAACCTACCCTTGAAGATACAATTAAAGTATTTGAATCGGTTATAAGAATTTTTTTTAAAGACAGCACGGGATGCCTAGCTTATCGCAAATATTTAAATTTCGTTAAAAACATTCGTAAAATCAACAGCTTTTAATCACTGCAACTTTCTGAGATTAAATGCAAAGTAGCAGAATTTAATCAAAAACTCAGTTAATACGTCCTATTCCCTAACACTCTTCCAAGTTCACGCGAGGGATGCATTTATATTCCTACCGTTATAGCCATTAAAGAGGCTACGCGTCAGATTGTCATCGAGCAAATGAAGGATCAAATTTCCGCATTTATGGTCATGCAAATTTTTGACAAAGAAATCAACCGAAATGCCCTCCCGGGTTCTTCGATCACGTCTATTTATAGTCCCGCAGGTCTTGCCCTACGAGCGATCCAACGTGATGATATTAATTTTTTGTGCCAGCAAATTAACAAAAAATAAATATATTTGAAATTTATGTAGCAGCGATCACCGACTTCGGGCGATTGCTGCAGTCACGTCCACTGAATTAATAATGCCATCGTCATTTAAGTCGTAAGCATTACAAGCCTCAGTTACAGGACATTTACTACTCATATTTAAAATTGCCAAATACTCTTCTTGCGTAACTTTACCATCTCCGTCCCTATCTCCAAAAAGCCTTTTAAAAGTTTGAGTCATTTTACCAGATTTCAAGGTGAGCCCATTAATTTGTAAAACAGAAACGTCAAAAGTTAGGGTATAAGTGCCATCTTTTATCGAACTATATTCCATATAAGCTGGTGCGAAATTTATGGTGACCTGAGTTGAATTTCCCTGGCTGGAATTTTTTGGATCGCCAGAAGTTAAATTAACGAGACTAACAGTTATATTTAACACTGCGCCGTTCGCATCTGTTAATTGAAAACCTTTTTTAATGGAATCATCAAGCTTCCAAGGGAAAGTGATAATGAGAGATTTAATTTTTGAGCGCTGCGCACTACCGCCATTAATATTCAAAAAATCTGGTCTAAGTTGCACGTCAAATATTCGCGACTGGAATGCTTGCATGGAAGTCGTCGAAATAATTCCAGCTTGATTGTAATCCAGATATGAAAGGTAATTTGCCATGTCAGTACTGGCTTCTTTTGTTGAAATTAGTTCCGCCAAAGATTTGCCTGTTATAGCT
Organism: bacterium; assembly: GCA_043757325.1. Taxonomy (GTDB): domain Bacteria; phylum Bdellovibrionota_B; class Oligoflexia; order Oligoflexales; family RGVZ01; genus JAYVPO01. The sequence continues at coordinate 1,221 of JAYVPO010000186.1, read as the reverse complement.
TTTTCACCCGTTGTATCACCATAAAGACAATAGGTTATGACTTCGCTGTTAGTAACCATTTTGCCCCCTGCCGCGTTAACCTTGTCAGCCTTAACAGTTAATTTCCAAAGGCCTTCATTTAACGAACCGTAATTAGTATTGGCGCCGTCAAACGTTAGATTTGCAATAGTTTTAGATTCAACTTCTGAAAGTTTTACTTTTATCTTTCCAATGGGTTGACTCGGCGTGCTTAACAAAGTCAAAGCAAATGCCGACTCATCAAGATTTAATTTTGCATTGAAATTTACAGTGATCGAACGTACACGAGACCGTTGAATCTCTCCATTGTTAATGATGATACCGGTGATTGTACCGCTAGTATCCACGACAACTTTATTCTGGTCGCCAGTTTGTTGGCTTGCAGCACCTGGCACAGAAGAGGGAACCGCATCAGGCTTACTAGGAACTTTTTCGGCCGCAGCATTATTTGATTCTGGTCCGCCTCGAACAGTCTTTGTGCCGTCATCTTTTGAACAGAAGTTCAAGCACAGAAAGCAGATTAAATATTTGATTTTCATAAACAGTTCCCTAAAAGTCTTCAAATAAAGAAGAAATTATTACCTTGTTAACCGCTTGTCATATTCGCGGCCGTCAATTACGTCGACTACTCCATCGTCATTAAAATCCATTGGCTGACAAGTAAAATTTGTGAGAGGGCAAACTCCAGGATTAAACCGATCCGCCAACGTCACCATTCCGTCACCGTTAATATCGCCAAATAATCGCTTGAAAGTCTCTGTGAGTACGCTTGACTTCAAAATCAACCCATTTACCTGAACACTCGACAGATTAAAACTTAAAGTATAGGTACCGTCTTTTTTAGAGCTATAATCTCTCCAAGCGGGAGCAAATGAAATTCTTACCTGAGTAGACCTTCCTTCCGTTGAGTCACTGGTATCAGCTGCATTTAGCGGCGTAACGTCAACCATGATATCCACTACATTTCCATCTTGATTTTTTAATTCGAAACCTGATTTTATTGCGGCGGGATTAATAGGATAAGGGAAAATAATCTGCAAAAATTGTATCTTTGATCGCTGGACTCCATAGTAGTAATTACCAAGTGTTGAAGCAGCGTTATAGTCCAATGGCACTAGCTTAAGCATAACCCTTGAAAACTGTTAAAGAAAAACCCATCCTTGATTAATGTCTTAAATCAACTAAGGGGAGGGTTTTTCTCTA
>JAYVPO010000185.1:0-13631 GCA_043757325.1 bacterium | reverse complement strand
TTTTTGATTTTCTAACGCAAATAAAATGCTTTTTACCACATCATCTAAATGGACCCAACTCACAATCTGTTTTCCAGATCCGATCGCACTTCCCAATCCAATTTTAAACAGCGGCAGAAGTTTTTTTAAAATTCCAGAACGCTTGGCAAGAATCACTCCAAAACGAAAAACAACGGCCCGTGTCTCGGGAGGAAGGCTTTTTGCCGGCTGTTCCCATAATTCGCATGCATCTGGAAGAAAGCCTGTGCCTTTGGCTGCTTCTTCCGTTAAGGGGTCCAAAGATTCGGGATAGTAGCCAATAGCCGATGCCTGCACCCAAATTTTCGGCAAACAATTTTGTTTTGAAAGTTGTTGCAAAAGTTTCTCGGCGTACGGGCCTCTCGAGTCGATAATTTTCGCCTTTTGTTCGGCGGACCAGCGTTTTTCGGCGATGGGTTCCCCAGACAGATGAATAACGCAATCTAGCGGATTTTTGACGTTAAGGTGATCTTGGTTGTACGAAATAAGTTCACATGGAAATGGAAGTTCGGCTTTGCTTTCGTCTCGGACTAGCAGAGAAAGTGAGTGTCCCTGTTTTACCAAGGCGATTCCGAGCTCCGTGCCAACTGACCCCGTCCCACCAGTTATCAAAATATTCATATGAGTAACCTCTCAATAAAGCTAATTAACCCCCAAAAATTTAAATCATTTATAAATGTTACGCTATGTATTAAATTTTTCTAAAGATTTGCCGATACCCTATATATGCGTTCATCCAAAAAACTTAAATTAGCAGGTAGTGCGGGCTTTACACTTATTGAGGCATTAATTGTCGTTGCGATTATGCTTTTACTTGCCGGAGCCGGTAGTCGATTAATCATAAAATATTTAAAGTCCTATAAAAAAATCGAGATTAATGGGCAAAAAGCTGGTGCAATTAGTTCCATTTTAACAAGTTATAATTGCAGTATAACTAAAAAAAATACTGATTTGAAACGGTGCAATCCCAGTTTCCCCAATGCAACATTTATTGATTTATATGATAAAAACGGGCGCGTTTTAATTAAAGGTAATCAAACTACCGTAATCGGCGGATTTACGTTTCGAGTGGGTTGTTACACCGGCTCTTGGGGGATGTACGGATTAAATGTTGAAATGGCGCGATTTCTTCCCGGATCTAGTATTAATTCCGAGAACTTTCAGCGCGATCCGCTCACAAACAGATTAGATACCAATGCCTGGAAAAATATTGTAAAAAATGCGCCCATATCAACCGTGGATCCACTTTTATGTTCGAGTGAATTCGGTGGAAATGCCAAGGTAGGATGTCCAGCAGGACAATTTTCAACCGGAATGAAAGACGATAACACACCAGACTGTCACGATCTTCCTCCGCTTCCAGCATTTCAGCCTCCGATTATAGGTAACTGCGATCCCGAGGTGTACGTGATGATCGGATTCTACCCCGATGGAAGAGTAAACTGCCAACCTAGGCCGCTTCCTTTTAGGGGGCCAACTTGTCCCCCGGATCAGGAATATATTGGAGCGACTCAGGATGGTGTTGGTTATCTTACCGCAAAATGCAGACCGAAGGGGGGCGTCTACGTTATTCCTAAAGATTGTGGTAGCCAGATAATCGCCGGAATCGGGGCCGATGGAACCGTAAGATGCGCTGACGCACCAGTCGCAAATAACGGCTCTGGTATTACCGCCGCCGATCTAAACAAGCCTCATGACAATTCGGTAACTGGATTTTTTTATCGGTGGGAATATGTCTCCGGAGGGGTAATTTCAGATAAAATATGCATTACTGCAAATCCTTTTGTTTCACCAGCTTTCGAGAATGGTTGTTACTGTGGTGATAGGCAAGTGACACACTTATTTTATAATTTTGTCTCAGCCGACTGTTCGTTGTACGGATTTAATGGGCATAGAACAAACTGCGCTGCGGCCATGTACCAGTGCGCACTTCGATAATTAAATTGCAGCATTAACGATTACTTATCTTGAAGTTCTTGCCAACGGCCATATAAATTACCAACTAGCATTTCCATGCGATCGATCTCTGCAGCTAATTCTATTATTTTAAGGTGGTTTTTCTGTACCTCAGGGTCCAAAAGTTCGGCGCGTAATTTTTCCAAGCTTTCTTCTTCAGCTTGGATTTTACCTTCCATCTGATCGAGTTCTATTCTTTCTGCATAAGTTAATTTTTTCTTAGAAATCGCACTTTCAGAAACTTTTTTCGACTCCACGTTTTTTTCTTTCGATAAGACTTTCTGCGCACTTTGCCATTGAAAATAATCTGCGTAAAAATTTGTTTTACCGCCGTTTTCTAACGCCAATAAAGTGCTCGAAACACGGTCTAAAAGATACCGGTCGTGGGTTACTAAAATGATCGATCCATTAAATTCCAAAAGGCTATCTTCGAGCGCCTCAAGGGTTGGAATATCCAAATCATTAGTTGGTTCATCGAGGATCAAAACATCCGCACTTTGCAGAAACAATTGCGCAATAAGAGCCCGAGCTTGCTCTCCGCCCGAAAGCTTTTCGATCGGTAAACTAAGCTGCTGCGTTTGAAATCCAAATTTCTTGGCAAATCCAGAAATATGCATCCTTTGGCCAACAAACTCCACAAAATCTCCAAGGGGTGCGAGTGTTTTCTGCAGAGTAAGTCCCGGGACCAAGCCTTTACGGTGCTGATCAAAATAAATAATTTTCAAAGGATCGGCGTACTGGATTGAGCCGGAATCAGGTTTTAATTGATTGTTAATCAACTTCAACAAGGTTGTTTTTCCGCTGCCATTTAGGCCCAAAAGTCCTAATCTTGTACCCGAAGCCAAAACAAGATTTAGCTTATCAAGAATTTTCTTTTCGCCAAAAGATAAACTCACCTTATCTAAAACGATAAGTCGTTTAGCTTTTTTCTGCGAATCTTGCAGTTTAAAATCCGCGGTCAGGGTCTGGCCCCGTGTTTTTAAATCCTCCAATTCCTGTTGTAAAGCAACGGCTTGATTCGAACGTGCTGCCTGCTTTGTGGACCTGGCTTTTGCACCTCGCCGCAGCCATTCCGTTTCGCGACGGACTTTGTTTGCTAAACTGCTCTGATACTGCTGCTGATTTTCTAAAAAAGTTGTACGAAATTCCACAAAGTCGGAATACTTTCCGGAATTCGCCAATAATCCACCCGGATACTGCTTGCTGAGTTCGACCATTCGATTGGTGACGTTTTCCAAAAAATAACGATCGTGACTAATAACGATGAACGGGGTACGACACTTTTGCAGCCATTCTTCCAGCCAAAGAATTCCTTCCAAATCCAAGTGGTTTGTAGGTTCATCTAACATCAGCAAATCGGGAGCATCGGTCATGGTGTAAATAATTTGCAAACGCTTTAGCCAGCCGCCAGATAGTTCCTTTAATGTTCTATCTAAGTCCATAAAACCAGCTTGATCGAGATTTTTCTCCCACTGAACTGGATCGGTTTTGCTAAAACTTCGAATTTTTTGATTAAGGTCATAGTCGTGGCTTTGGGTGACGTAGCCAACTTTCAAATTTTTTCGTTTGGCAACGGTTCCTTCATCGGGAAGTTCAAGTCCGGCAAGAATTTTCAGAAGGGTTGATTTTCCCGAACCGTTAGCTCCAATAATTCCAATTTGATCGCCGTCGGAAATAATCAAGTTTATTTTATCGAAGAGTGGATGGTAACCATATGTTTTGCTGACATTAATAGCGGACAAAAGAGTCATGAAGAATATTATCTCGAGATGTTTATAAAGTTGAATGGCAATTATAAAATAATAAGGTGAAACTTACATCATAAAATCAGGTACTGAAGAATTAAGATTTGCGGATTTTGTCCCATTTTGATAACAACTTGTGCTAAACCAATTTAGCAAAGTAATTTTGCAATTGAAGTTTTACACCAAATCTATGAGTAAAAATTAATGAAAAAAGAAATATCGAAATTAAAAGAGGGCGAGAAAGCTTGGGTTGCTATTGATGATTTGCAACCTACCCAATTTTTTGTAGGCATGCGCGAAGTTGAAAATATTGCGTTTAATTTACTAAAAGCCCGCAGCAAAAATAATCTTGAGGATAAAATTCTCGACAGACCAACACAGATTGTTTTGGCACCGGAAGAAAAAGCATACGTTATTGACGGGCATCACTTCACAATTGCCGCAGCATTAATTAACGAAAAGAAAGTATTCGTTGAGGTAGTGAAAGATTTTAGCAAAAAAACTCCTGCGGAATTTTGGCAGAAAATGTCCGAGCGCAATTGGGTTTATCCTTATAACAAAATGCGCAAAAAAATTCCTGCAGCTCAAATTGAAAAAGTTTTTGAGAAATTCTCGTTTGCCGATTTAACGGACGACCCCTACCGAAGTTTAGCTTGGATGGTACGTGTTTCAGGCGGGTATAAAGCGATTGATCATCCATTCGAGGAATTTTATTGGGCGGATTTTTTTCGGAGTAAAAAGCTTATCGCATCGCCACGTTCTGTTATTCCATGGATAGATGTGTTAAATCGTGCGTTAGCTCAGGCGCATTTGGAAGCTGCGAAAAATTTGCCGGGTTTTACTCGAATAAAAAAATAGCAATCAAATCAAGAAAAAATGAAATTGAGAACTATTCTCAATTTCCACAAAAGTGATGGTTGTGAATATTAAAAATTAAAATCCCTAGGACTCAATCCCCGCAGTATTTTGCGGAATTTTTTCAAATCATCGGTGCATAAATTTTCGAATTTTAAAAAGCTAAAATTTAATTAATACAAAACTGATGCAGAATTTGAATTTAATTTCAGGGTTCAGAATTTGCGTTTTCCTTCCGAAACCCCTTATGATTTATAAGGTGTCAAATTTTACAAAAACAAGGATTGAAAAATGAGCAACAAAAAAGAATTGAACAAATTAGTAGACGATGTGTTAGCGGATCGTCCAACAGCTTATGGCGAAATGAGTCGACGAGTATGGTTTCAAAATGCAGGACTTGTTGCGGCTTCTGGAGCTATGATGTGGGCCTGCGGAAAAAGCAGCGATGATGATGCAGCGGCCGTAACCATTAACTACGCAGCAGATGCAGCAAATTTAAATGCAGCTCTAGCTATAGAGCATGAGGCCATTGGTATTTATAATCGTGCATACGCAGCTGCCATCTGGGGTGCCGCACCAAATATCCAGTTGCAATTGGTCGCCGCAGCGTTCTTGGCAAATCATCAAGCACATAGAAAAATTTTAACTGATAAAATTACTGCTATGAATACAACCAACAACGCAGGCGTTACTATCGCAGTTGCTAAAGCTGATAATGTTTATTTAACTGATGCAACTTTAAATACAATAGCTGCAATTGCCGGCGCAAACGGACCTGCTGCGGCTGTAATTCAGTTCGCGGCAGTAAAAGAGCTTGCGGCTTCCCAAGCTTATGCTGGGTTAGTGTCTAAAATGACAGATCCCAATATAGCGGGAACGATGGGCTTATTATCTGGCGATGAAGCGGCTCACTTTGGCGTACTTCGCGGCGCTATGTTCCTACTTGCTGCACCGTATAATTTCGCAGGTGCTGATGCACTGACCGCAGCAACTATTATTAATGCTGAAACAACTGATAAAATGACCACAAAGAATCCTTTAGGTTAATTTTAAACGAAAGCGGAGGAGCTTTTTCCTCCGCTTTTTTAGGATCAAAATGAAAATTATTCTACCACTTCTTACTACTTTTTTACTTGCACACTGCGGATCAAAAGATCTTGGATCCGAGCAAAGTATTTCCGTTACCGTCGATAAAGTAAATCCAACTTGGGACAACGGGATTGGAGCTTTAGTTTCTGCAAAATGTGCAAATTGTCACATCGATTCCCGTGGTTCTTTTGTTCCAGCAAACGTTCCTAAAACAATTAACGCTGTTAATATGCAAAGTTTTTTTGAAAGTCCAACTTCATACGGCAAAGGCTATCCTTTTCTTGCCTACCGACGAGTGTTTTTAACACCGACTTCACCGATGCCGCCACTTTTTGGTACCCCTTTAAATTCCGACGAAAGAGAAGCTCTACGGAAATATCTTGAGCTCAAGGGCTTCACCGCGCAATGCTCGGTAACAACTTCCAATTTAAAATACGCCGACGTCAAAGATATTATTGATAGCCGCTGTGCAACCTGTCATTACGCGGGTTCACCCGTACGCAAAGGTTTGACAACGATCGAACAAATGCGCGACCAACGCGATGCTGCTATAGCCTACTTGACCGCAAAAACAATGCCTGATGCCGCGCCGGAATTTGCCGGTTCTGCCGACGGGAAAAAACTTTTTGAATGGCTGTGTGGTGGAAGTGATTTAACAGCAGTTCCATTGAAAAAAATTTGAAGGTGTGCGAATGACCAAACTTGTTTTTGTAATGTTGTTTTTGCGCATGCCTGTTGGACTTGCGGACGTAAAGTGGGAAGAGCAGGCTGAACGGCTCCAGCAAGTGAATGCGTCACTGCTTGATAATTTGCCCATTGGAGAGCCAATTCGCGGCCACATGTATATTGAAGGCCGCACAAATATTACGTTGCTTCCAAAAGTCAACGCAACCGTTGGTGGCAAAACCGAAAGCGTCCCATCGGCTCCAGCTCATACGGTTCCAACTTTGGTTTTTAACCATGTTCCTGTCCAAGGTGCAGTAGATCTTGGATACCGCCTTCACGCGGGTTATCTGCCAGCCGGTGCAGAAAAAATCTTCAAACTCGAGGCCAAACTTTCACAGTATAGTCTTGGCGGTGCATTTTTAGTTCGTAAAAAACTTATGGATTTAAGCTTAGGCTTTATCGCTGGCTACCATCAAACATCGGCATTACTTCAAGGCGCAATCACATCGCCTGGTGCTTCGGACAAATACGCTGTTAGTACTTCCGTCACGTACTTTGGGCCGCAGTTTAAACTTGAGAAATTAAATCTTTGGTCAAGTTTTATTTATGGCCTTCGCAACAGTAGCTCGCGACTCAATATCGCAGAAGATTCGACACAATTTGATGTGAAAGATAACGCTCCTGTCTACCAGGCGGCTTTAGGTTATGATTTTGATTCAGGACTGCAGCTGGGAGTTGGCGAAGAATTTATTGCAAATCGGCTTTACGCGGCTCGTCTATTCGGGGCTTACGCTTTTCATTTTTAGGAGGTTAAAAAAATGCGTGGAATTTTAATGGTTGGTTGTTTTGTTCTTGCGACCGCAGCACAAGCTAAAGATATGTACAGTTTAGATTCTGTGAAGTCTCGATTTGCGATACTAACAAAACGTGGAGGAATAGCCTCTGGTCTAGCTCATGATCATCTTATTGTGGCCAAAGATATTAAAGGCACTATAACGTACGATAAAATAAACCCCGCAAAATCCGCTGGCAAAATTCAAATCGATGTGAACAGATTGATGGTCGACGAGAATGGACAGCAGGAAAAATATTTGGAATTATTAAAGTCTGCGAATTTAGAAATTAAAAACGACGGAATTTCGGATTCCGATCGCGCCGAAATCACCGAGCATATGCTTGATGAAAATCAACTGAACGCAAAGGCTTTTCCTGAAATATCTGGGGAACTTTCAGATGTCGAAATTACAGCTGCTAAAGGCAAAGCAAAATTAAAAATAACTATTCGCGGCAAATCCCAAACCATTCCCGTTAATTTTACGGTCAAAGAAGATACCGATAAAGTTTCTGTTAGTCTGATACAAGAAACATCTTTTTCGGCTTTTGGCATCGATCCGTATTCAGCTCTGCTCGGTGCTGTGCGCAATAAAGATGATTTTTTTATTATCCTTGATTTGCAATTTATTTAAAAAATAAACATTCCGATTCCGGCCATAAACATCAAAATAGTTGTGAAGACAACGATGAGACGGCTTGCCCGGGACGTAGTCTGGCCTTGCATAATTTTTTTGTCAGTTGCGATAAATAAAATTAACACCAGCAGAAACGGCGCCAAAAGTCCATTCACCACTGCAGATCCGTAAAGCATTTTGAGTGGATTAACCTTTAGAAAATCTACCGCGATTGCAATCACCATCGACAGAAAAACCACAAAGTAAAATCTTCGGGCTTTATCAAATTTCTCATCAAGACCTTGTTTCCAATTGAACGTTTCAGCAAAAGCATAAGCGGCCGAGCCGGTCAAAGTTGGGATTGATAAAAATCCCGAACCTATAATACCCAAAGCATAAAAAAGCATGGCATAGCGTCCTGCAAGTGGTTCTAATGCTTCGGCGACTTGTCTCGTTGTTTCGACATTAGTGATGCCTTTTACGTGCAAAGTGATACCGGTTAGCAATATGATAAAAAACATCACAACATTTGAAAAAAAAGTTCCGATCATCACATCTGCAAATCGCAGCGAATAATCTTCGTTCACAGGCTTTGCGATTTTTAAAGGATAGGCTTCTTTTTTTCTCAGTTTGTTTGCTTCGATCTCCAATGCGGTTTGCCAAAAAAACAAATAAGGGCTAATAGTAGTGCCTAATATTGCCACCAACATCGACCAACCCGCTGAAGTTTTTGGGACGGTCGGAATAATGTCTTTGGTTAAAACTTTATTCCAGTCAGGTCTTGCATCAAAAGTCGCAAAAATATAAGCAAATAATCCCAACGCTAGCCATTTCATCACCGACGCAATACTTTCGTAGCGCAATTGCACAGTAGCCCAGGTAATTCCAATACCGATAATTACAATGAAAACGGCCGCCGGAACGCCAGTTAACATAGAGAACGCGTCGGCCATGGCTAATGTATTGGCTGCAACGTTGAGAGTATTGGCCGCAAACAGGGCAAAACAAATAACAACTACTAAATATTTCGGAATTTTTCTTTTCGAAACTTGCGCCAATCCTTGGCCCGACGCCATTCCTATGCGAGCGCACATGTTTTGAACCGCAGCCATCAGTGGCCAGCTGACGATCGCTGTCCACAGAAACAATGGTCCGAATTGGGCGCCGGCAAGTGAGTATGTTGCGATTCCCGACGGATCGTCATCGGCAGCACCAGTTATGATGCCAGGTCCCAGTATTTTGAAAAGTTTTTTAATTTTCAATCGCATTTACATCAATGATCCTAACCGTTCGCTCAGCACCATATCAATTTAATGTTTTAATGTCATCACAGGAATTTTTTAATAAATCCTAATAGTTTTGCTTTCGTAACATTAACGTGCTCAGAATAATCTTCGTCTCCGTCAACCGCAATTCCAATAAGTTTATTGTTGGAAAACATCGGCGAACCAAGCTCTTGAGTTTCTAAACTCACCGATTCGAATGGTTCCAAAAGTTTATTAAACGGGTTTGTTGCTTCAACCTCTTCGCCACGAAAAGTAATAATTTTCCCCCGGTCCAATCTTGCAGCCCGCGCAAATCCTAGGCGTTTTTGAGAGAATTTATTAAATCCAATTAAGGTAACCACCGAATTTTGTTCAGTGAAAATAGGTCCAATGGGTGTGAACGAATGTTTTAGTTCCGCAAACTTTGCAAGTGCCAGATCCTGGGATTTGATGGAAAAGACCTCCGTGGATTTGATATTTAAATCACTTTTCAAAGCGATCGAAGCACCTTTTAAGCAATGATTGGAAGTAAGTAAAGTCGTTGGAGATATAAAAGTCCCAACACAAGTCTTGCCACCAGATGTAATCTGCTCGACGGCCGGAAATTGCCCATCAGGAACATCGATGCCTCCTTCAATGTTAAAAGGGCCTGCCAAACAGATGGCGGTGCTCAAAGTGTAAACATTTGTAAACAGCAATTTTCCAAGATTTCGTGACAACATTTTCATAATGACTCATCTCCTTTAGGGTTAGCAAGCACTCTAAACCATGATGCTTACGTTGTTCCAGGGACATGGAAAGACATGTTTTCTGGGGTATATGAGAAAATTATGATAAATTTTTGCGTTAATTTTTGTTGCCAATCGTCCAGCTAAAGAGTATCACTGCGCCAACGTGCCGGATGTGTCATCCCCCAAATACACTTCTTGCGTAGAATTAAACTATTTTATGGAGTACCCAATGAAAATGAATCAAGCATCAAAACTTTTCGCTGCTAGCCTTTTGGCATTTAGCTGCGGAACAAAGACTAAAGAAGAACAAGTTGTTGTCGAGAATCCGAAGACGAAAACTGAGTTGGAAAACGAAAAAAAGACAAGTAAAGAACTTTCCAACAAAGTTAAAAAAGCCGAAGTCGACAAGAAAATTCAGGATGCAAATTTAACCGCTGTGCAAGCCGACGTAGCTGCTAAAGCAGTTGTTATTGAAGCACTGAAAAAAGCAGTTGCAGCAAAAGCAGTAACAACTGGCGCTTTAACGACTCCAGCTGGCGTTGTTGCGGCAAATATCGATGCCAAGGGCGTGACAGATTTAGTGACTTATATTGCTAACCTTAAGAGCGGTGTAATTGGCGATGCAGAAAAAGCTTTGGCAAAAACTCCAGCTGACAAGCGGACTGCCGCAAGATTTCAACTTGATACGGAAGCAGCGAACGCGCTGGTTGCAGCAAAAGCCGCTAAGTTGGTTTCAGATAGTTCTCGCGCAGCACTAGTGGCTAGCGATGTTGCTTTAAAGAATGCTCAAACAGAATTAAACACTCTTACTGCATCTGTTAGCGTGATCAAAACAAAAACAGAGCCTCAGCAAAAAACTTTACTTGCCGACAGAAACACGAGTTTTAATGCAGCGAGTGCAGCTTCTGCAACCGCGAAAACCAATAGCACTAATGCTGAGCTTGCAGTGACTGTTTTAAACAATGAAATTTCATCCAATAAGCTCAAGTATGAAGGTTCAAAATTGCTTATTGCGCAACTACAAGAGAAACTTGTTGGCAAAGATGGCAAAACTGGACTCCAAGAAAAGCTCGCAGTAGCGATTAAGTCGGCAGTTGTGGCTGATGTGGCTGCTGTAAAGTTGGAAATTGACAATGTTAATATTCAGAAGAACGAAGAAGAGAAGCAATTTGCGGAACTTTCTAAACTTGTGACAACCTCCGAAGCCGCTAAAGTTGAGTTGGTTAAAAAAGCCGTGGCTTCTAAATTAGCTTTGACCACCGCCGACGCCGCTTTAGCAAAAGCCAAAGCAGATTTGGATACCGTCAATGCTCAAATCACCAAGTTAGGTGGCGAGTTGACTGGTCTAAATACTAAAGTCGCAGCAGTTAAGAATAGTATTAGCACAACTCTTCAGCCTGCATTTAATGCGGCTACTGATAAAGTTAAAACCGACGATACAGCATTTATCGCTGCTAGCAGGAAGCAAGCAGATCTTGATTTGTTAGTCGCAACGTTTGATAAATTTCTACCTACTAAGAAATAATTTCAGGTAGAAGATATTTAGAAGAGCGCGAGATAGGCATCTCGCGCTTTTTTCATTTGGAATACTATTTTGGTTGCTGAGAAGTTGGTTTGGGATCGATCGCGTTGGAATCCTGTTTTTGAGGTATAATCAATTGACTTTGTTGGCAAATTACACTAGGTTCTACTCCTTCAACGAATCTAAGGAATAGCAAATGTCAGGCTTATTTTACTCGATACTTGTTACAATTTTTGTTTTAAATTCCATGAAGCTAACCGCAGCCATTAAACCCTGCGAGATGACCATGCAAGTTGCATTGCGTGAAATTCCCAGTTTGAAAATCGCCTCAAGGCCAGTGGAAGTCACTGTTAGGACCGAAGGATTTGATTGGAACAGTCTTTCACTTGAAATGACCAAATATTTAGAGAATCTTCCGGCGACCATCAAAACTATTTCAGATTATGCCATCGGAATTTCACGGCTTCCAGTTATGTTCTATAGCGAAACAGGCAGTTTGAAATTTAGTCCTGCGCCAGCGGATATGGGGCATATCCGGTTGCAAATAATTGGTGGCGAAGACGTTGGCCAGGTTGGCGTAAGCTGGAGAAATGACTTGAGAAGTTTTCAGTACGACACCTCTATCGACGCTGGCGCGGACGCGGAAATTATCTTAGTACTTCCTGAGCAAAGCGAGAGCTTAAATGTCAGAAAAATTGAGCGCAGTCTTTTGATTTCTTTAGGTCGCACGATTTTGTCAGAATACCGTCAAACACATTTGCTTGATGCTAGTGTAAGTGTCGCGATGTTTACTAATGAAGCTGACGCGATAGTTAAAGAAATTCAATCGTTGCAAAACAATTTGAATTATTTTCTTTTTGATACCATTGCGTCCAACGAAGCGGCGCTATTTGGTCATATGTTGGCCCTGTCTTATTCGTTTAAACATGGTTTGGACACGAAAGGTATCCGTGAATCATTAAAGGCAAAACATATGTTTTTATCGTCTGCAGAGTTTCTACTGAATAGACTTGAAAGACAGCCACAGATTCTTCATCGCAATGTTTTTTCGGCATTGAATTATGCAGTGGAAGTTGTATTGCGCAAGCATGAAAATGTTTTGAAAAATTATAAGTTGGACATCATTCCTAGGGCTTTGGTTCTTAAGTCTCAAAATTTTAGAAACTTAAGCAGTTTTGAGAAAACCGAGCTTTTAAGAGAGTTGGAAGAAATGCGCCAAACTGTACGGACTAAGGTAGAACAGGCTAAGTCAGCCGAAATTGCTGTGGTTGACGCCGAAGTTGAAGAGCTCTTGAAAAGTATGAGGCCTTAACTTTTGGTATTGAGTAAAAAATAATTTGTTGAATTGTCAATCATTTGCTAGCTTTTGCTTGAGAATAAAATTCTGGGGTGTTAACCGATGCATGTTTTTCTGCAAGTTGCTTTGTTTTGTATTTTATTTACTAAAATCATGACGTGTTTCGCGGAGCCTTTAAAGCTAGGCCGACTTTTTTCGCTGAAAGATGGCTATTTTGTCGCATTGGAATCAGGCGGGCCAAAAGAACTTAAAAATACTAGTCCTAGGCAATTGTATTTTGGGAAAAATGATTGGACCAAGATTTACTCAACTCGCATTAACCCCACCGGTAGAAAAAATCTCATTCACACCATACAGCTAAATAGAACAACTGTCGCAGGGCTTGCCCAGGTATTTTATGAGCTGGTTTATGGTTTTGACGATGAAGGACAACCGCTAATTGCCGATGTTGTTGAAAAAATAGTTTTAACAGCCACCGACCATGTCTCTACGGTTAAAGGAACTTTTGCCTCCATTGAAGTGCGATGTGATGATTCGCAAATGTGCGGTCGACGCGACGATAAACTTTTGACTAAAGTCAACGTCGACTTAAGCGAAGGTAAACTTTTACTCATTCCATCAGGTGAGCCCGTTATAAAGTATCATGTGTACCGAGTTGCCAATTATTCTGATTGGTTTTTTGTTTTTAAAGAAAATATGGTGTCGGCAGAACTTTTTGAATTCGAATATTTTTATGTGCGAAACGGCTTGAGAATTGAGGTGACAGAGTATTTTCAAAAGACTCCAAATTATTTTAACTACGCAGATGTTGTGATCAACACACATCATATGGACGGCAAAAAAGCTCATTATTTAACTCAACTTTCTCATGAAGACTTGCAAGTTTTTTTAACCGCGCACCCAGAATACGATGACAGCAAAAAACTTCCTGAGCCGAAACTTCTAAAAGGTCTTTGTCAGCTGCTTTTTTGATTGCGCAATCGGACTGCCAAAGCTTTAATCTAAGTCTGGAGAACCATTAAATATGTCCCTTATTCCG